>JAGLIS010000001.1 GCA_023142835.1 Candidatus Pacearchaeota archaeon
TGTATTAGTTAATCAAAATAAAAAGGAAGTTTTTGAGAAGGCGAAAGATTTGTTGAGGGATGATATTGTTGCGTTTAATGTTTCTGGGACTTCTGAGATGTTGTTTGCGAATGATGTGGTTTTTCCTGAAGCTGATTTAGTTGAGAAAAAGTATAGTGAGTTTGATGAGTATGTTGCGTTTAGTGGGGATTTTCATGCAGGGTCGACTATGTTTTTGGAGAAGAATCTTTTGAAATTTGTTAAATGGTTGAATGGTGAAGAGGGTGATGGGGTGCAGAAGGCTCTTGCGAAGAAGGTAAAGTATCTTTTTTTGACAGGAGATAATATTGATGGGGTGAATCATTATCCTGGGCAAGAGAAATATTTGATTCAGAAGACTTCTAAAGGGCAATATGATAAGGTTGAGGAAATTCTTAGATTAATTAGAAATGATATTAAGATTATTATGTGTCCTGGGCAGCACGATGCAGTTTGGGTTGGTGAGCCGCAGCCAATTATTGGTGAAAGGTTTGCTGAGGGTTTGCATAAGATGGATAATCTGACTTTAGTTCCTAATCCTGCTTTGATTGAGATTGATGGGGGTTTTCGAATTTTGATGTATCATGGGGCTAGTATAAATTATTTTATTGAAGAGATTCCAGAAATTAGAATGAACTTTGGGCATAATTCTCCGATAAGGGTTGTTAAGGAAATGTTGAAGAGGAGACATCTTGCGCCGATTCATGGGATGGCAGATTATATTCCTTGTGAGCGAGGGGATTCTTTAGTAATTGATAAAATTCCAGATATTATTGCAACTGCAGATCAACATCGTGCAGAGGTTTCAACTTTCAATAATATTTTGATGATTGCTAGTTCGTGTTGGCAGTCAATTACACCTTTTGAAGAAAAAGTGGGGAATGTTCCAGATCCTTGTAAGGTTCCACTTTTTAATTTGAAAACTAGGGAGATTAAGATGTTAGATTTTTCTGATGAGTTGAAGGAAGTGAAGTGGGAGGATGATGAAGTGTTAAGTTGTAAATTAGAGAGGAAGAAATTATGAAATTAGCGATTGATATTGATGACACAATTTTAGGATTTTATAGGGAATTTGCAGAGTTTTGTAATGAAAGGTATGGGACAAATCTCACAGAAAAGCAACTTGGGTTGGATTTTTTTGGCTCGTTAAATTCCAAGGGAGAAATTATCTCGGCGCTAAGGACTTTTCTTGATGAAGGTCATGGATATAATCTCAAATTCTTTGAAGATTTCCGAGGGATTTTTGGTAAATTAAAAGAGGATCATGATTTGATTTTACTCACTTCGAGATCATACGATTTAAGAGAAAAAACTTTGGAGTTTCTCAGAGAAAATTTAGAGGATTTTGATTTAGAGGTTCATTATACTTTCGATTATCTTGCGGGGAAGAAATCTTTTGTATGTAAGAAAGAGGATGTAGAAGTTTTAGTTGATGATGATGGGGGGAACGCTTTAGATTGTGCGGAAAATGGGATTAAGGTTTTTTTATTGAACAAGTCATGGAACAAAGATGTGCAGCATGAGAATATTGTTCGTTGTGATAGTTGGATTGAGATTATAGAGAATCTTGAGGGGTTGAAAGAAAATGGTGACTAAAGAAAATTATGCATGGGATACTGAGGAATATTTTAAAGATTTAATTAAACGGGTTAAGGAAGAATATAGTGTAGCTAATATGGCTAGGGCGAAAGGGATAGACCCTGTTGATAAGGTTGAAATTCCTTTGGCGATGACTATGGCTGAGAAGTCTGTTGGGTTGATTACAACAATTTATCCTGATATCCCTATACAAAAGATTTCTAAAAGGATGCTTGAGTTAGAGGCAGAGTATGGTCAATTAGATACGACAGTTAGTTTTGTGATTGCTAGGGAGATTGCTGAAGAGAAATTTTGTAAATTTAAGGATCAGCTTGAGGCTATTGATGTGGGGATTCGTGTTGGGTTTGCGTATATAACTTTAGGTGTTGTTGCATCTCCTATTGAAGGTTATACTGGGATTAGCTTGGGAAAAACGCGTGATGGGAAAGATTATTTTATTGCAAGTTTTAGTGGTCCGATTCGTTCTGCTGGAACAACGGCTACTTGTGTTGTCTTGATGCTTATTGATTATTTGAGGGAGCATTTTGGTTATGCGAAGTACGATCCTGATGAGAATGAGATTAAAAGATATATTACTGAGAATACTGATTATCATGAGAGGGTTACGAATTTACAGTATTTTCCGACGGAAGAGGAAATGGAATTTTTGGCTAGGAATTTACCTATTCAAATTTCTGGAGATCCTACTGAGAAATTTGAGGTTTCTAATTATAAGGATTTACCGAGAGTTGCGTCGAATTTTATTAGGGGTGGAATGTGTTTGACGTTTAGTGAAGGTCTTGCTCAGAAGGCTGGAAAGGCGTTGGGGAGGCTTAGTTCTCCTAAGAAGGAAGGGTTAATTTGTACGGGGTGGGATTGGCTTGGAGAATATTTAGAATTACATAAGAAGAGGGAGAAGGGAGGTGATGATATTGTTGCGACTTATATTAAGGACCTTGTTGCTGGTCGTCCTGTTTATGGACATCCTTCGAGACCTGGAGGGTTTAGATTTAGGTATGGGCGGAGTAGGGTTTCAGGTTTTTCTGCTGTTTCGATTCATCCAGCAACGATGGGGATTACTAATGGGTTTTTATCTCATGGTACTCAGTTGAAGATTGAGAAGCCTACTAAAGGTTGTATTATTACTTCTTGTGATCAAATTGATGGACCTATTGTAAAATTATTTGATGGTTCTGTTAAGAGAATAATTGATTTTGAGGAGTCGAAGAAAATATATAAGGATGTTGAAGAAATTATTTATCTTGGAGATCTTTTATTTCCTTTAGGTGATGTTATTGATAGGAATGCTATGTTGCTTAAACCAGGTTATGTTGAAGAATGGTGGGAGCTTGAATTACAAGAGAAGATGAAAAATTCTGGAAGTTGTTTTGAAGATGATGCTTTTAAAATTTCTTTGGAAGATGCAATTAATTTTAGTGAGAAATATTCTTTACCTTTATCTCCGAAATATATTTTTTATTGGAGTCAGATTTCGAAAGATGATTTTGTTTGTTTGATGGATTGGTTACAAAATATTATTAATGTCGGAGTCCTTACGGAAACCTCTCATGCTTTCCTCGCTCCGCTCGGAAAATGGACTGGAAAATTAGTTTTGCCTTGGGAGAGTTCTGTTCGTGAAAAGTTTAAGGAAGGGAAGAGAGCTTTAGAAATTTTAGGGGTTGAACATCAAGTGGTTTTAGATAATGTTGTGATTGATGGAGATGCTAAAGCTTTCCTTGTTAATTTGGGTTTACCTTTTATGAATGTTGATGATAAATTAAAAGAGGGTGTTGGAAAAATTATTGATGGTTGTAAGGATTTTGAGAATACTTTGGATATCGTAAATGATTTGTCGAAGTTTGAGATTAAAGATAAGGCTGGAACTTTTATTGGGACTCGGATGGGACGTCCAGAGAAAGCGAAGCTTCGAAGATTGACAGGGAGTCCTAATGGGTTATTTCCAATTTCTGAACAGGGTGGTAGGTTTAGAAGTGTTCAGGCAGCGGTAGAGGTTGGATATATTAAATCTGATTGGCCAATTTTTAAATGTGAATGTGGGAATGAAACGATTTATTCTGTTTGTGAGAAATGTGGGGAGAAGACTAAGAGAATGTATTATTGTAGAGATTGTAAGGCATTGAAGCTGAAGCCTTGTAAAGGGCATGAAGAAAAATGTTTTAAATTTTCTAATAGGAAAATTGATTCTAAAAATTATTTTAATTCAGCTAGGGATTTGTTAGGTTATGAGAATTGGGAAATTCCTCCTTTGATTAAAGGTGTTCGTGGGACAAGTAGTGATGCTCATGATTTTGAGCATTTAGCGAAGGGAATTTTGAGGGCGAAGTTTAATCTTTGTGTGAATAAGGACGGGACTATTAGATATGATGGAACTGAGATTTCGTTGACGCATTTTAAACCAATTGAGATTAAAAGTAGTGTTGATAAGTTGAAGGAGTTAGGTTATGAGAATGATATTTATGGTGAGCTTCTTGAAAGGGATGACCAGATTTTGGAATTGAAGCCTCATGATGTTGTTTTGTCTTCGTGTTCGATTAGTCCTGATGAGAGGGCAGATGATGTTTTTTTTAATATTGCGAATTTTGTCGACGAGGAATTGGAGAAATTATATGATGTTCCAAGATATTATAATTTGAAATCGAAGGAGGATTTGATTGGACAATTGGTGGCTTGTATGGCTCCTCATAATTGTGCAGGAGTTATTGGAAGGATTATTGGATTTAGTGAGTTGCAAGGATTGGTTGCGAGTCCTTATATGCATGCTGCTATGAGACGAGATTGTGATGGTGATGAGGCTGCAGTGATGTTATTGATGGATGTATTGATTAATTTTTCTAGGAAATTTTTACCGAGCCATCGTGGTGGGACTCAGGATGCTCCTTTGGTTTTGAATGCACATATCCGGGCTGGAGAGGTTGATGACCAGATTTTGTCTTTTGAGGTTTGTGATCATTATCCGTTAGAGATTTATCGTTTGGCTGAACAGGGAAAGCATTCAAAGGAGTGTAAGATTGAGACTGTACAGGATAGATTATCTCATGGTGTTAACCCGTTTACGAATACAGGGTTTACTCATGATTCGACCGATTTTAATACAGGGGTTTTGAATGGGGCGTATAAGATTTTACCTACGATGAAAGAGAAAGTTAATGGGCAGATGGAATTAGTTGGAAAGATTCGGGCGGTTGATACAGAGGATGTTGCGAGGTTGATTATTGAGAGGCATTTTATTAGGGATATTAGAGGTAATCTGAGGAAGTTTGCACGGCAACAGTTTAGATGTGTGAAATGTAATGCGAAATTTAGAAGGCCTCCATTGTCAGGGGTTTGTACTAAGTGTGGTGGGAAGATTATTTTTACTATCAGCGAGGGTTCGATTAAAAAATATCTTGATCCTGCGATGGACCTTGCAAATAATTATAATATTTCTCAATATACTAAAGAGGGTATGGATTTAACGGAGATGTATATTGAAAGTATTTTTGGTAAGGAAAGTGAAAAGCAAATTGATTTGAAGAAGTGGTTTTAGTGAACCACTTCATGCTTTTCTCGTAAACTCGAAAAAAAGAAATGGTTCTGATGAATTATCCTTATGTAAAAAGCTATTACTTTAAATAGGTTGGATAATTTTTTGAGGATATGGGAGTAAAGGAAGAATGTGGGGTAATTGCGTGTGTTCTCAAAACGAAGACTATTCCGATTTCTTCTGTGATTTATAATCTTCTTTCTGAACTCCAACATAGGGGGCAGACTAGTGCAGGGATGACTATTTTTTCTCCAGATTTTCAAAATCGTCTGAGATCTTTGAAGAGTGTTGGGAAGGTTGCGGATTTGTTTAGGGTTTGGGATAAAACTTATTTTAAAAGTGTTATGAATGATTATTGTGGGAATGCAGGTATTGGTCATGTTCGTTATGCAACTTCAGATGTTAAGGATGATATGGTTTTGAGTCTTGAAGAGGCCCAACCTTTTTTTAGAAGACATGGTCATCCTTGGAAGAGATTTGCAGTTGCATTTAATGGGCATTTAACGAATTATGAATCTCTTCGAGAGAAGTTGATTGGTAGAGGATATATTTTGGATACTTTTGTTGATACTGAGGTGCTTATGCATTTGATTTCTCTTTCTCTGAAAAATTATTCAGAGGATTGTCCTTCAAGTTTTTCTAAAGTTTTTGAAGAGGTAATTGATCAGATTGATGGTAGCTTTTGCTTTTCTTTTATGAATGCTTTAGGGGATGTAGTTGTTGCGAGGGATAAATTGGGATTTCGTCCATTAGTTATTGGAGAGAATGAAAATATGATTTGTGTTGCTTCGGAAAGTAAGGCATTGACAAAATTAGGGATTGTAAATTTTAGAGATGTTGAGCCGGGGGAAATTATTTTAATTAAGGATGATAAAATTCAATCTATCTCTTTGAAGAATTGTGGTCGTCGGGCGCATTGTCATTTTGAGTATGTTTATTTTTCTCATACTTGTTCGATAAATGATAAAATTTTGGTTAATGATGTTAGAACGAGACTTGGAAGAATTTTGGGGTGTGAAGAAAAGTTGAAACATAGGTTTGTTGAAGAAGATTGGGTTGTTATTCCTGTTCCTAGTACTTCAATTCCTTCAGCAAATTCTTATTCTCAAGAAACTAGAGTTCCGATAGAATTTTCTCTTTTGAAAAGTGATGGAGGTAGGGGATTTATTAATTCTTGTTCTATGCGAAAAATAATAATGGATTCTAAATATAATCTTGTTCCAAATAGTGTAATTGGGAAGAAAGTTATTCTTGTTGATGATTCTATTGTTCGGGGAGAGACGAGTAAGAGGGTGATAAAGTTAATTAGGGATGCAGGTGCTAAAGAAGTTCATTTGAGAATTACTGAGTTGCCGATTCGTTTTCCTTGTTGTTATGGGGTGGATTTTCATAGTTTTGATGAATTAATTGTCGGAGGTTTTGAAGGAACTTTAGAAGAGGCTGAAGAATTTGTTGCAAAGGAAATTGGGGCAGATAGTTTGGGTTATGTTTCTATGGAAGGATTAAAGGATGCGCTTGGCGGGGGCGAAGATAAATTTTGTTTTGCTTGTTTAAATGGTAAGTATCCTACTCTTGCTGGTGATGAATTTCTTAAAAAGAAATTAGAATTGAGAGATAAAATTACTTGATTAAATTTTTTAGAAAGTAAATAGGAAATTTTTATTTGTTTATTTTTTAAAAAGTAAATTTGAAGTTTTCATGTTTTCTTTACTTTCGCTTCAGAAAAAATGTAAATAGAAAATAACTTATGTAGATTGTTTCGAACTTTGAGCGTGTATTTTTGAGAATTGCTTGTCAAGAAGTTAATAGGTTTGTGAGTTGAATCAAGAGGGGTGAGGTTGGGAAAAATGAGTTATTAATTGTTTAGTGGTAATGTGATAGGAATATTTATAATATATTTATTTGTAGAAAACATATGTATGAATTTAATATAATTCCTGGTGAGTTAAGTAGGTTAGAAGTTGGTAATAAGAGTTGTCCGTCAGACAAGTATGTTTCAAATATAGTTAGTAATTTGGAGTCAGTTGATGGAGATGCAATAAGGGGATTAAAAAGAAATTTGCATTAAGATTATTTAAAGTTTCCAGAATCTTATTTTTAGAAAGGTAAGTAAAAAATAATTGTTGGGATTAGGATTGCGCCCATGAGGAAACTTCGACGGGTTTGGAATTCTATGCAAGTTAGTCCTAAAATTGTGGCAGTTATGAAAACAAGTAAGCCGTTGAAGTTTGAGAATGTTAGGATTATTATTGTTAGGAAAATTAAAATTATCGAGGATATTTTTGTGTAAGGAATTTTATGTATGTTTTTTGCGAAGAGTTTGGAGAGTTGAATTGTTAAGGGGATTGCGAAGATTGTCGTTATGAAAATTGTCGTTAGGATTATTAGGAATAAGTTTTGATCTATTGGTGTGATTTGGGAGATTGTTGCGGCTGCACCTGTTCTTGATTTTTGGATTAGAAAAAGTGTGACGAATGAGATTGATATAACTAGTGTATTAACTGAACCTAGGAGAATTAGAAATTGTTTGGTGTTTAGTTTACCTGTTATTTTTGAGCCGATTACTGCGGCTTGGCTACTTCCAAGTCCTGGGAAAAAGGAGCAAATTGGTGAAGCTAGTATCGTTGCGATTGTCGGTTTGATTAGTTCTTTTTTTGTAATTTGTAATTTTTCTATTTTTTGGGGAGGGACTTTTGTTTTTGATTTGATGGAGTTGATAATTGTTGAAGCTCCGAAGAGACCTGTTAAAAGTGGGAGGAGTGGTTGCTGAATGTTTAGATTCATCGAGGCGATTCCTAGGAAACCAGCGAGTGTAAAAATTATAATTGCTTTTATTTTTCCTTCTTTTTCTTGGAAGATTAGGAGAATTACAATCCAGATTAGAAATATTCCGAGCATTCTTTCGATGAAGGGGTAAATTTTTGGGATTGTAAAAAGGAAAATTGGGATGATGAATATTAATAATGTTATTGCTAGGGTGGAGCCGAGTGTTGTGAGTTTGATTGCTTGGTGTCCTTGACCTTTTAGTAATAATTCATGTCCTGGGAGAACTCCAAGTCCAGTATCTTCATCTGGAGCTCCGAGAAAAATTGATGGAATGAAATCTACAAATGTGTGGGTTATTGCCATTGCTGTGATGAAAACTAGGAGTTCTATTGTGGAAAATTGTGTTGATGTGATTAGGATTAAGATGGTTGCTGCGACAAGATTTATGTGGATGCCAGGGATTAAGCCAGTTAGGGTTCCTGCTATGAGGCCTAGTAATAAAGCAAGGATTATTTGGATGAGCATTTTATTTTTTTCTTATTTCTGATTAAAATAGTATATCTTAAATCACAGAAATCCTTTTAAAAAAGATTTTGTTAATTTTGCTTATGGTTGATGAAGGGTTTAGAAAGGCTATGCAAGTCAATACTGGTTGTGCGGTTGTTGTGGCTGGCTCTGATAGTGACAGAGAATACATAGATAAAATTAGTGGCTTAATAAAATGAAAGATAAATTAAACCTAGTCGATAAATTAAGTAAAGAAGATAATATTATACAAAATCATTCATTAAGTTGTATTTCTCCTGACGATGCAAAATATGGAAAGGCTTCAACTAAACTTAAAGAATATTTAAGTGCTGCAGCAGAGTGGGGAGCATGTGCTTATGTTCAAAAAGTTTTATTAGAAACAAGAGTTGAATTTGGTCAAGCTGAAAAAACAAATCTCTATGAAGTTATTGAAGCTATGGATAAATTTGATCCTTTAAATGCTGCCCTTTTAGAAGCAGAGGTTACTAAACATGATCAGTTGGCTGTAATTGAAGAGATAGGAAGATTTGTTTCTCCAGAAACAAAGGCATTATTACATCCAGGAACAACCTCTTATGATATTTTAGATACTGCCCGTTCTTACTTATTTAAGGAAGCTTGGAACAATGTAATTAGACCAGAAATAACAAACACATTAGAAAAACTATGCGATCTTTCTGATATATCTATTGATACATTGCAAGTGGGAAGAACTCATTTGCAAGATACTTCTCCAATTCTTTTTGGATCAATGATTGCAGGATATGCGGCAAGAATAGCAGATAGATTAGAAAAGTGTGATACTTTTTTTGGAGATTTAAAAGGGAAGGTTTCAGGAATTGTAGGAACTGGAGCTAGTGTTGATATGGTGATTGGAGAGGGAAAATCTATTGATTTTGAAAAATCAGCTTTAGATAAATTAGGATTAAAACCAGATTATACTGCAACACAAGTAGTTCAAAAAGAAGGATTGGCAGATGTAGGTCATGGAATTACTACTTTAATGTGTGTTTTAGGAGACTTTGCTAATGATATGAGAATTTTATATTCTTCTGCAATTAATGAAGTAACTTCTAGAGATAATGTAGAAAGGCTTGGAGGATCAAGTGCCGATGCTACAAAAAATAATCCTATTAACTATGAAAATATTGCTGGAACTGTTCCAGTAGTTGAAAGTGCAATGAGAGTTTTTTATAGTATAATACAAACAGATTTGCAAAGAGATTTAAGAAGCTCTAAACAAGCAAGATATCAACCACAAGCTATGATGGCTGAAACTTATGAATCTTTTTTAAGGGTGAATAGGGAACTAAGTCAATTATCAATCAATGAAGATGTTATGGCTAAAAATCTTGAAAGAGTAAGAAATAATCCTAGTGAAGCAATGGTTGCTATATTAAGGGGAGAAAAATGGGTTCATCCTGAATATGGAGTTGGACATGATTTTGTAAAAGAAATGGGTAAAAGGGCTAAAAAAGAAAGGAGACCCTTATTAGAAGTTGCGTTAGAAGATTCTGAATTTAGAACATTATATGATGGTCTCTCAGAAAATAAAAGTGCAATATTAGGGGGAAAGCTAGAAAATTACTTGGGATCTTCTAGTAATAGAGCACAACAAAACTTAAAATATGTAAGGAGCGTTATTAAATAATAAAATGACTATAAGAGATTTAAAAGGAAAAGTGAATGATAGGATTCCTGTAGAAAATGTTCTTGTTAGTGTTTTTGATAAAAGTGGTTTAGAAAAATTAGTTCCTGGGTTAATTAAAGTTAATCCAAATGTTAAATTTATGTCAACAGGAGGAACTTACGGAAAAATCAAAGATATTCTTGGAAACTCTTATGAGGATAATTTAATTGAAATAGAAAAATATACTGATTTCCCTGAAATGGAAGGAGGACTAGTTAAAACACTTCATCCAAAAATTCATGCAGGTCTTTTAGGAGAAAGAAATAATCTTGAGCATCAAAAATATCTTAGGGAAGAGCTTAACGGAGGAGTATTTATTGATATGGTTGTAGTTAATCTTTATCCTTTTGATAAGGTTACTGCAGATCCAAATACAACATTTGAACAAGCAAGAGGAAATATTGATATTGGGGGTCCAACAATGATAAGGGCTGGAGCAAAGAATTTTCCAAGTTGTGCGGTTGTTTGTGATCAAGTACATTATGATACAGTGCTTAAATCAATAGAAGAAAATAATGGGTGCACCACATTTAAAGAAAGATTAAATTTAGCAATGAAAGTTTTTGATGAAACTGCTAAATATGATAGAACCATTCAGCAGTACTTTGGAAGTAAAAATCTTGAAAACCTAGGAAATATAGATCATATAACTAAATTATATGATTTTGTTGAGGAATAAAATGACTAGAGGAACAGATGTAACAGATATGAAGAGAATTTATAGAACTGATGTAGATGGAGATTTTCAAGATCAACTTAATTTACAGTTAACAAAAGAAAATGAGCTTAGATATGGGGAGAATCCAAACCAATCTGCTGCCATGTATAGATTAGGGGGAACAAATTTAGCAGAATTAACAGATATTAGATTGCCTAAATCTGGCAAGGGAGGTTTATCTGCAACTAATTTTATGGATGTAACAAGAGCTTTAGAATTTTTGAAATTCTTTGAGTCTCCTGCAGTAGCCGTAATGAAACATCTTGTGCCTTCGGGATTTTCTAGACAATATCAAGGAAATAGTTTAGATAATATTTATGAAAGAGCTAGAGATACTGATGCAAGGAGTGCTTTTGGTTCTATTGTTGTTTTAAATAGGCCTGTAGATAAAGTGACTGCAGAAGCAATTATGTCAAGTTATGTTGAAGGAGTTGCTGCTCCAGAATTTGAAGAAGGAAGTATGGGGATTCTTGAAAGAAAAAAAGACATTAGGGCTATTCTCTATTCAAATTTAGATAGGCTCCCAAGATTTAAAGGAGATGATATTAAAGGTTTATATGATATTAAGGGTTTACCAACAGGTAGAGTTTTGGTTCAAGAACCATATTTAAGCAGTATTAAAGGACCAGAAGATTTAATTTTAGATCCTTTAGTAAAAAAGGAAGGTAAAGATTTTGTAGTTGCAAGAGATCCAACACCACAAGAACTTGAAGATTTGTTAACTGCCTGGTATGTAAATTTAGGTGTTAGGAGTAATGGAATTGTATTTGTAAAAGATGGAACTACTCTTGCTGTAGGAACAGGTCAACAAGAGAGAGTTGGTGCTATTGAACAAGCAATAATAAAATCATACCAAAAAGCAATGGATAGGGAAGGAATAGAATATGATCCTATGGCCGGAATATTTAATCTTGATGATCAGGTGGCTGTAAGTCCACTAAAAGGTGCAGTCTTTTCCTCGGATGCTTTTTTTCCTTTTAGAGATTCTATAGATACTGTAGCAAAACATGGGGTTACTGCGGTAATCCAGCCTGGAGGGTCCGTAAAAGATGGTGAGATTATTCAGGCAGTGAATGAACATGATATGGCAATGGCTTTCACTTTAGAAAGGGGTTTTGGACACTTTTAGAAAATTAAAATCTCAAATTTTATCTCTTGAAAATAAAATATGACTTAGAAAGTAAAGGGGGTTTTATAATGTTTTTGTTTTTTAAAGGATATTTTTTTATATACATTTGTTTAAAAAAGAATTGTTCTTTGTTATGTTTTAATGGAGATTGAATGTAAGACACCTTATGAGGAGGAAGTTAGAAAGCATTCAAAATGTTTTGGGGGTTTTTTTAATGCGCATGCTCATATAGATAGAGCTTTTACTTTTGATGATGAGTTTTATTCAAAGAAGAATAAATCTGTTTCGGAGATAGAAAAATCATCTCTTAAGGAAAAACAAAAACTTGTTTGGGCATTGCATAAGGGTTCTGCTTTTGAGGAGGGATGTATCGAAGAAAGGATGAGAAAGGTCTTGAAAGATTCGCTTGAAAAGTTTGGTATAAAGAGAATTGATTCTGCAATAGATGTGACTTATAATACTGGTCTTCTCGTATGGAATATTGCATTGAAGTTAAAGGAAGAATATAGGGAGAAAGGATTACAATTTAATATTGGAGTATATAATGTTTCAGGTTTTAAAGATAAATATAAAGTTCCTAAGGAGGAGGTTTCAAAGGTTGGGGAGAGGTTTAAATTATTTGAAGAAGCTGCAGAGAGAGCCGATTTTATTGTAGCTTTATCAGAAAAGGATAATAATAAAATTCACCCGACTCATATTGGAGAAATTCAACATAATGTTTATATGTTGGAACTTGGGCTTAGGTTGGGAAAACCTGTTCATTTTCATGTTGGGCAAGCAAATAATCCTAATGATAGGGGGGCAGATTTATTATTTGAAGCAATGAAACAAGTTTATGAATATAGAAATAGATTGCCTGAATCAAAATATCCGAGGAACTTTTTAATTCATGATATTTCTGCTGCAAATTATAATGAGGAAGATTTTGAAAAACATTGTAAGAATATAAAAAAGTTTAATTTAGGAGTTATTAGTTGTCCGACTGCAGGGCTTTCTATGAATCAAAATAGGGCTATATCTGCACCGATACATAATAGTCTTGCACGTGTTTGGGATTATGCTGTTAAAGGAATTCCTGTTTTTTTTGGAACAGATAATATTAATGATGTTTTTGTTCCATCTTCAACACCTGATATGTATGATGAAATTGTACATGTTTCTAATATTTTAAGATTTTATGATCCGAGAATTTTGGCAAAAGTTGCTTGTGGTGTTGAACTTGATAATTTTGATAGACAGAAAATTCGCGATACTTTGATGATATGATTTTGTTGTTTATGAAGATTATTAATTACAAGGTAGTAACAAGTAAAAAGATTTATAAATATTGATTTTATTAAGAAATTATGGGATTAAGATTACCTAAGGGAATAAATTTACCTAAGGGAATAACACCTTATAGTGGAATGAAAGATTTATTGGAAGCTGGTGATGTTCCTCTTCCTGCATATGAAATTATGAAATTAAGAGTGGAGAAAGGAGATAAATTTCCTGCTCTTTGGATTATGAATTATAATCTTTCAGATTTAATTATTTATCCTAGGGGAAATTTGGGCGGAGTGTATGTTTTTTTAACAGTGGATAATAAAGGACAAATAACTGAATATGGAAGAGAGGCTTTGAATCTTATTAATTCTGATGATTCTAAATCCATAGAGGATTTAGTTGGAATATTAATAGATAGAGGAAGTGAGGGGTTAATAGAAGTTTCAAGAAGGGATATTACTAATGCGTATTTATTTGAAAAAGAATCTGCATCAAATCAAAAATTTTTAAGGGTTCTTGCAAGAGATCCTGAGGAAGTTCCTGAAGGATTTGAAGGGAGTAGTGAATTGTTGAAAAGGTATTTTGGTAAGGTTGAATCAAAAACTAGACAACCTTATAATATGGCTATTGATATTAATTATCCTTCAGCAGTTAAAAAAAGGTTAAGGAGTTTATGTGTCGGCAGATCTGAGCTTTTGTCTAGAATTTATGGGAAGGGTATTCCTGATTGTGAAAAAGTTTATCTGCTTGGAATGGCACCTGAAATGTATAACACTCTTGATAAAATAAAGGATTAAAAATTAGAAAAAAATAAAATGGCAATAGATAATTTAATAGAACCAATTAAGATATTTGAAGGTAATAATTATCAAACTTTAATAGGGGAGATGAAAGATGAGAAGATGATTCCTTTAGGTATTTCTGAATTAATGAGATTAACGCTTCGTGCTAAAAATCTTAATTCTGATTTTTTGAAATATCTAGAAAACAATAATATAGATCCTGGTAATTATGTTATTAATCCTCCCCTCCTCTTGAAGAAGATAAAAAAGTTGAAGAAGTTAAAATTGTTCCCTATTCTCCTAAGTTAGAAAAGATAATTTTAGAAACAGAAATAGATAGTGAAGGATTAGTTTTGACACAAAATGATTACGCTGATTTAGAGGGTAAGAAGTTTGAATTAAGCAAATTTAGAAATTGTGAGGAGTTTATGTTAAAAGAAGATGCTGAATTAAATTTTTTTTGGAATTATTTGGTGGGAGGGGAATTACTCAAAAAATATACTAAATATGTTTTTGAAAAAGAAAAAAAAGCGATAGGAATAAATATAAATCTTTATGAGAGAAATCATTCAGAATTGAAGGTGTTATCTCTGGACGGTTTGAAGGATAAATGCATTTTGTATGAGGATAGTTTTCTTGATGATGAATTTCATATAATTGGAAAAATTCCCGAGATTAATGTGTCTGAAGTAGATATTTCAAATATAAAATTACCTTCTTATGATATGTTTAATGGAGTTAATAAGATAATAAATGGAGTTAATAAGATAATAAAGAAATTTTCTTTCTAAATTTTTAATTTTCTCAGCTAAATCATTCTATAATTGTCTTTTGAATTTTATCTATAATTAATTGTTTTTCGTTTTTGTATATATCATGTCTTCCTTGGAAATTAATAATATCTCCTTTTTTTAAGTTGAGTGGGGGTGTATCGAAGAGGATTAATTTTTCTGTTAAATTTTCTAGTCTAATTATTATTTTATCCTCGGTTTGTTCGATTGAAGTTATGGTTCCTGTTTGAGTTTGTTTTGTGTATTGTGATAGGAATGTAATTAGTAATATACTTATTATAGATATGAGGAATATTATTTTTTTAAATTTCATTTAGTCTGAAATTCAATTATATCTTTATCTTTTAAAATGTGGTCGAGACCTATTATTTGTCCGCCAAATTTTGAAGAAGGTCCCCATATTCTTGCCCGTTTTATTTTATTTGAAATTCCTTTCAAGATTTTTTCAACAGCGTCTTTAAATGTGGAATCTTTTTTTAGAATCATAGGTTCTTTACTTGCTTCTTTTTTTGGTTCTTTTGTATAGACTCGAATTATTGGAAATGTTATAAAGATTTTTTTCTTTAGTTCTTCAATTTTAGTTTTGTCAGCTTTTTGTGAAAAGAAAAAATAGTTGTAATTTCGATATTTTGATTTTAATGTAGCTTCAATTTTCCTTTTTTCTTCTTCTGAAAGTTCGTCTTCTTTGTTGAAGAGTAGAATCTTTTTTGCTTTTGTGTAATGAAGATGTTCTTCTGAAGGTTTTATTTGGGCAAGGTTATCGATGATTAGGAGAAGGATGTCTGTTGAATTGATTAAACTTTTATCTTGATTAGGAAATGGGGGAGAGTCAATTATTTGAATTTGTGCGTCTTCGAATTTGAAGGTTCCAAGTTGGTGGATATAGGTTGTGAATGGATGTGGGGAAATTTTGGGATTGAGTTTTGTTAAGGTTTTGAAAATTGTTGATTTGCCAGTATTTGGTGGTCCGATTAGAACACATTGCATATCTTCTTTTTTTATTCCTGCATGTTTTCCCTTACCTGCCTTTTTTTGTTTTATGATGCTTGATTTTAATTTTTTGTAACGAGTGGTTAAATTTTTACGCATGTTCTCTGATGATTTATGTTTTGGACATTCTTTCATCATTATTTCTAGACACTCTATTCGTTCTTCGTCAGTTGAAGCTTCATTAAATTTTTGTTCGGCTTTGTGGTAGAAAGGGGATTGGTTTGTTGATGCCATAAGATTATTAAATGAAATTAGTTTAAGAAAGTTATGTTTAACTATCATA
>JAGLIS010000010.1 GCA_023142835.1 Candidatus Pacearchaeota archaeon
ACACGGAGAGAACATTGTATAAACTTAATTGGTTTCTTAATCTTTCCAAGCAGTATCAAATAAATATACCAACGAACTTATGAAAAATGGAGAATTAATCCATACACCATAATCAAAATCTTCGTGAACGTTTGTTGGTTTAATCGTAAAGATAAGCTCAGATCTATCAGAGATAATGAAACGAGAGTTGATTGGTTTAGACTTAATTGTAACACCTAATTTCTTCGATAACTTATTTGCTTCGTCCTTGTCATCCGAAATCATAACCTTAACATCGACCTTTCGTTTCTTTAATTTCGTAAAAATATCTTTAAACATTTTTTGTTTTGACAAAAGCTCATAAGCTGAAGATGTTAGGTATACCATCTTTTCAGAACTTTCCATAAGTGTCTTCATTTGTAAATAAAGGTTGCTTCGTCCCTTAATTGAGGTAGAAAGTTCATGGTTCTTAGTCGGCTCAAAACCTGTTTTATGAAGCTCTTTTAATTCTTTATATTCTGTAGTATCTTTTAAACCAGATAATGTTTTTACCTTTTCTTCAGAGAGCTTAATAGTGTTATTTTTCAATTTCTCGATAACGATTTCAGGTTTCACCGCGATATATTTTACAGGTTTACCTAATTTTTGGATTACAAATCCTTGCTTTTCAAGAGATTCAAAAACATCATAAGTTCGGCTTCTAGGAACTCCAGAGAGTTCTGAAACCTCTCCTGCCGAGGAGATACCCTTTGAAAGCAAAGCTAACCATACTTTTGTTTCATAAATATTCAAATCAAAATAATCTTTGATTTTTGCTATTAATTCGTTTTTTACTAACATGTTGTTACTAGGAAATAGGGCCTATATAAAGGTTTTGATTGTGTTGTGTTTGTTCAGGGGTGACAGAATAGAAAGTAATTAAAAAATTAATTTGACTTATTTCATTTATAATTAATAATTAAATTATCCGTCATGCCATCTCGCTACGCTCCCGGCACAAGAACCTACTTCGCAGGCATTGTGCGCATAAAGATTAAACTTTTTTGAAAATATCTAAACTCAACCGAGGTCCTCGCCAGAAGCGATAATTAAATTAATAAATTAAAACGTATTATCAACCAAGTAATTAACATTGCTAAGAAAATTCCAGAGACAATAAAAGGCATTGCTGGATAGAATTTCTTTTTATTTGAAAAAATTAATAATAAACTTAAACCTAATAATGCTCCGAAGATTATTCCTATTGCTGACCAAAGACCCCAAGTTTTCATTACAATTCCAGCTGTAATTAAAGGGAAAATAATATCTCCTCCACCAAGAATTGCAACATTTATTTTTATTGATTTTTTGTTTGCTTCTTTTTTAGAGGTTATCTTTTCTTTTATTTGTTGCCTAATTTTTTTAATTTTTTGTCTTTGTTTTTTTGAAGCATATGGAACATAAAATCCTCCGAAAATTTTTAATTCATTCATTTGGAATTTTGCCATTTTTTGCATTATCTTAGATTTCCAGACTGCCCACATATCATAAACTGAGATTAGAATTAAAAGAATAATTATTGAAGTTAAATTTAGAAGAGGAACAAATACTGCTGCTATTCCAGGATAGATTAATAATTCTGAAAAATTATGTATTAAGAAATTTCGTCCATATATTTTCCAAATTGCTAATGGTACTGCAAAAACTAGTGCTATTAAAGAAGCGTATTTTATCACTGGTAAAAAAGATGTAAAAGAAATTCCTAGTGCAAGAATTGTTACGAGAAAAAACCAAGTTTTCAAAACAAATTTTGCTTTGAATCTAGTAAGCATAAATAAAATTGCAATTGCAATTGCAAAAGATATTAAAATTGAGGTTAGATTTGTTTTGTAATCTTTTTCTTCATCTATTTCAGGAATTTCCATACCATAAGGTAAATTTTTTGTTGCATTAATTTTTGTAATTTCTCCATCAACGAATTTTTGTGTTGCATATTGATTAATAACATAAAGTCCAATAAATTGTGTTAATAAAAACATAGTAAGAATTATAATAGTTATTTTTGCGTTGTGTTTCAATTTAATCACCTATTTTATAGAAAACTTTGAGATTTTTAAATGTGTGTTACAGAAGAATAATTCTTATAAATTCAGAAGAAATTATTTACTTATGGAAGAAATATATTTTGTTTCTGGAAACAAAAATAAATATGAAGAAATTCAAAAAATTATAAATATCAATTTAGGTCACTTTGAGATTAATCTTGAAGAAATTCAATCTAAAGATATTTATGAAATTGTAAGAGAAAAGGCAAAATTTGCATATAATATTTTAAAAAAACCAGTGATTGTTGAAGATGTTGGTTTTTATTTGGAATGTTTAAATCAATTTCCAGGACCTTTGATAAAATTTTTGATTGGTTCTATTGGACCAGAAGGCATTTCTAATTTAGTTAAAAATTATAAAGAAAAAGCTTGTGTTGTTCGTTGTGTTTTATGTTTTTTTGATGGTAAAAAATTTAATTTTTTTACAGGAGATGTTAATGGAAAAATTGTTAAACCGATTGGAAGAAAAGGTTTTGGATTTGATCCAATATTTAAACCAAAAGGAAACAAAAAAACATTTGCACAGATGACAAAGGCACAGAAAAATAAAATATCACATAGATCTATTGCTTGGAATAAGTTTGGGGAATTTTTGGGGAAATAATTATCGCAACCTTAAAGTCTCTAATCCTCTGGGAACATTTGTTTCAACTCTATTTGCTTTGTATAACGAAGAAGCTAAATCTAGACATTTTGAAATTTCCCCGTGATTTACAATTATTCTTTTTGGTTTTGGATTCATATTTCTTATATAATTCATTAATTCATTTCTTCCAGAATGAGGTGAAAGTCCGTTTATAAGTTCTACTTTCATATTAACATTTATTGTTTTCATTGAACCGTTATCTTCTATTTTTACCATTTTTGCTCCTTCTTGTAATTGTCTACCTACTGAACCTGGACCTTGATAACATGAAAGAATTAATAAATTATTTTCATTTTCAGCAAAATTTTTCAAATATTCTACCGATGCACCACCTACAAGCATACCTGAGGTTGCAATTACAATGCAAGGTCCCCCTTCAATAACTTCTTTTCTTTCGTGTTGTGAACCAACTCTTTTGAAAACATCTGAAATAAACGGATTATTATCTTGAAAAATTTGATTTCTCACACTTGCAGATAAGAAATCTGGATAAGCTGTATGAATCGCATTAATATCCCAAATCATCCCATCAATATAAATCGGGACTTTCGAAATTCTTCCAGTTTTCATTGCATCTTCAAGGATAAGCATCTTTTCCTGAGCATGACCTGTTCCCAATTCCGGAAGCAAAACCTTGCCCCCACTAGATATAACCTCATTTACAAAATTAATTAATTCGTCTTCAGATTCTTTTCGTGGAGGATAATTGCAATCCTTCCCCCCATAAGTCGATTCTAATTGAAGAGTTTCGATTCTAGGAAAATACGACGTCGCCGCTTCAAGTGAACGAGACTTCCCGAATTTAATATCTCCAGAGTAAACATAGTTATGTAATCCATTCCCAATGTTGAAATGAATCATCGCTGAGCCAAGAGTATGACCTGCATTATACAATGTAATTCTTACATCGGGCGTGATGTCAGTCACTTCACAATAGTTCAATGAGATAGAATGTTTAACCATATTCCGAATGTCAGTAGACTTGAATAACGGAGCCACAGCCTGTTTATATGCAACGCCGATAAAATCTAAAGCCATCAATGCAGAGATGTCCCTCGTAGGTGCCGTCATGTAGACAGGTCCTTTATATCCCATCCTATACAAATAAGGAACCAGCCCCGAATGGTCAAGATGCGCATGCGATACAATAACGGCATCAATTATTGATAAATCAAATTCAGGAACTTCAAGATAAGGATATTTATTTTTGTCACTTGAAGATACATCCACTCCACAATCGATTAAGATTTTTGATATGGGTGTTTGCAAAAGAAAACAACTTCTTCCTACTTGTCGCCCACCACCGAGCGCAGTAATCCTTACCCATTCTTCAATTTTTTCAGGGTTCCATCCTTGATAGATTTTCTCTCCGATATTATTTAGGAATTTCTTTCGGTATGAATTGTCTTGATAAAGGACCTCACGTATCTTGTCAGTAATCTTGGATTGGATTGCAGCGGAACGTTGAACTTGGGGTGTCCACATAGTCGCATGTTTTATTTCTTTCAGAAGAAAACCTCCTTTCCCAATTGCTAAACCAGGTCTTTTTGTCTCAAGAATTAATGTGCTTCTCTGAGGGTCAAAAATTATTTGTGTGAGTTCGGACTCTTTCGGAATAATTTCCCTAACTTTCTTCTCTGTTTCATCTTGGGACAAAAGGAGCGATTTATCTGCTCGAAGTTCTATCCTTTTCTTAATTGTATTTACGACATCTTTTATCGCCGCGTCACCGTTTTTGAAAAACGCACTGTCTGTAGTATAAACTATAATATTCGCTCCTTCAAATATTGTTGAACTGACTACACCCCGCGGTAGCTCAGATTCTATTGTTTTTAAGATATCTGCCATGGTTTCTTTCTTTTTAGAAAAAAGAAATTTCCCGCAAGTAGAAAAACTTAGTTTCCAAAACTGCGTTTAGATCTTTTTTCATTTTATATGATAATTATTTACGTTCTCGATAAACACTCTCTACTCTTTGTTTTGAAACGTGTTTAATCCCCTCTTTTGTAATTGTGAACACATCAATCCCACACCCCGACGCAGTATCTCGCTCAGAGGACGCCCTTATAGCTTCTGTTGCTAATTCCACCCCTTCTTCCATAGTTAAATCTTTTCGATAGGATTTTTCCAAAAGCCCCAATATATACGGCATCCCTGAAGAAAAATTCGCATCAAAATCTTCAACTTTCATAACACTTCCCGCAGGTTCAATAGAATAAAGTTCCGTAGAACCATCTTCATTTACTCCTCCGACCATCAATCCTGCGATAAATTGAATCATTGTTGGTTGTCTGATGTTTCTATAATTAATTGCCGCGATTAAATTTGCAGCTTCCTTAACTGTAGGTCTTTTTCTCTCCTTTAATTCCTTCATTCTTAACTGTGCCTTTACTATTCTTTGTAACATATCAATATCTGAAGCTACACCAGTTCCGGATGTAATTAGGTATTCATTAATTGAGATAATCTTATCAGTATTTTTATTCATAACAATACTACCTCCAACTGTAGCCTTCCTATCCCCTGCCATAACAACACCATCTTTACAGATAATTCCAACTAAACTAGTACCGCTTGACAAGATATTTTTCTTTAAATTTTCATCCATTTTAGAATCTAATAAATTTAGAACTTATGATAGTTGTTAGAATAGACTGTTTAAAAAGTTTTTGGTGGGGGAGAGTGTTAACTATTCGTGGCTTATCATGATTTTCTGCTCTTCTGTTAATTGCGTGGCTTTTTCCTCCATTTTAGTTATTTGAATATTATTTATACTATTCATTAACATAGTATTCCATCTGTTTCCTTGAACTCCAACACCACATTTATCAGCAGGAGTTGTTTTATTCTTAACATCTTTTCTAATGAAATTATGAAAAACCTTAAATCCGTCTTGATATGTTTGGGTTTCTGTAACTCCTTGTCTTACTTTGTGAAATTCTTTTTGTTGTGAGTGATGGCTCTCTATTGCGTTATTATTAACCTCTTTTCTTCTGCCTATTATTGAAGTAAATTTAACTTTTCTTTCATTTCCCCAATTTCTAAAAGTTTTTCTACATCCATCTTGATAACCTTTGTAACCATCTACTATAATTTGAAAAGGGATTTTTCCGTTTTGTTTCCATGCTTCCGTAAAAACCTTTTGGGCGTCTTTTGATTTTCTACTTCTACCAGAATTAATCGAAGCAAGAAGAAACTTAGTTTTATTATCCATAACATTCCAAACATAATCAAAATTAGTGTTTGGTGCTTTCTTATCTTTTCCTCGTTTTGTTAAAATTAAAGTTTCGTCTGCATTCCAAACCCCTTTAATATTTGGCTGAATTGTTTTTGAGTATTTTTCCATAACTTTACTAAACTTTAATACCCAGTTTCTAATAGTAACATGAGAAATTTTTAAATTATAAAATTGTTTGAATTGGTCGGAAATATCTCGGTAACTCAAACCCTTATAATAACAATCCATAGCAAGACAAACCATTTTCTCGTTTCCTTTAATGTTTTTAATTGGCTCTAAAACAAATCTTTTCTTACATTCTTTACAGCAATAAATTTGTTTTTCTTTTAGTTGTGTTTTTCTTACTCCTCTCTTAATTATATTTTCAGAAGAACAATGAGGGCATAAATCTTTTTTTGGTTCTTGAATAATAAACTCTAATTCTTCTTCAACTTCGGGCTTAACTTCGTATTTGGATTTAATTTTTTGAAATAAAATAATTGCTTTAATGTGTTTACAATAAAGTCCTTTTCCTCTACACCTTTTTATGAAGTCGGGGCAAGAGCAAGAATAACTATCTAAATGTGTAATTTCATATTTTTTATTGCTATCAAATTGAGATGGGACTATGTAGGTATTCTCGTCTAAAACTTCGGGGTTGCCTCGTTTTAATATTTGTCTTGCTTTTTCTTCTCTTGATTGAGAAAATTGTTTTATTGTTTGTTTTGTTTCCATCTTATATACCTATTAGGTATATACCCTTTATAAAGATTATTGTGATGTAGTATACTCTTTAGGTATACATAACTATTATAATGTGTTTAGTCTTATATGTTATAATAAACATATATTTATAAGCACATAAGAGTATTAATAAGCATGGAAGACCGTGTTATTAGTATGAAAAAAGAGGGCTTTGGTGTGAACGTTCTTATTTTGGGTCATCGTTGTCATCGTTGTAAACACGCTTGGGTTCCACGAGATATAAGTGAAATTCCAGAAATATGTCCTAAATGTAAAAGCCCCTACTGGAAGAAGCCTAAGACAAGATTTACTAAGAAAGAATTAAAGAAGATGAATAAGAAAAAGGAGAGTAAAAAATAATGGCAAATGCTAATTTAACAAAGGCAAAAAATGCCAAGAATGATGAATTCTATACACAGTATCATGATATTGAAAGAGAAATGAATGCTTATCTAGAATATAATTCAAATGTATTCAAAGACAAAGTAATACTCTGTCCTTGTGATGACCCTGAATGGAGTAATTTTACAAAATATTTTGCACAAAATTTTGAGAAACTTAAATTAAAAAAATTAATTTCTACAAGTTATGCTTTTACAAGTAAAGGAATTAAGGGTGAGTATAAAGTAACCATATTTGAAAGAAAAAATCCAAAATTTGATAAAAAGAAAGTTGAGATTAAAGGGAAAAATTTTATTCTTGCAAAAGATAAAAACGGAGATAATAAAATAGATATAGCTGATTTAGATTATAAATATCTGGAAGGAGATGGAGACTTTAGAAGTAACGAAGTAACTAAATTAAGGGATGAGGCAGATGTGATAATTACGAATCCGCCATTTAGTTTGTTTAGGGAATTTTTGGTTTGGATAACAGAGGCAAATAAAAAATTTCTGCTAATTGGAAATAAAAATTGTGTTACTTATAAGGAAGTGTTTCCTCTAATAAAAGATAATAAATTGTGGTCGGGAAAAACAGAATGGAGTGGTGGGCTATGGTTTGAAACAAAAAATCCTGATGATGTAGATAAAATTATTAATGGCATCAATATGAAGAACGTGCCTTCGGTTTGGTTTACCAATCTTGACCACGGTCGCCGTCATCAAGAATTACCTTTAATGACTATGAACGATAATCTGAAATACTCTAAGCATAAAGAAATAAGGGGTAAAAAATCCTATGACAAATATAAGAACTACGATGCTATAGAAGTTTCTTTTACAGATGCTATTCCTAGAGACTATAAAGGTGCGATGGGTGTTCCTGTTAGCTTTTTAGACAAATATAATCCAGAACAGTTTGAGATTATCGGAATGGCGGAAGATAACGGCAAAGGTTTTTCAGGAGGAATTTGGGATGGTAAAAATCCTCATTGTATTATAGATGGGAAAAGTAAATTTAAGCGAATTTTTATCAAACACAAAGAAATAAAAAACAAAAATTAGTATAAATAATATGAAAACAACACTAAAGGAATACAAAATAAAAGATATATGCGAAGGATTTGTCTATAATGAATTAGAAGCAAAGGGACTTTTCGGTTTAAGTGGGACTTTAACTATTCAACCAGAATATCAAAGACACTATATTTATGCTGATGGTAAAAAAGATGTTGCGGTAATTGAGTCTCTTTTAAGGGGCTATCCAATAGGGCTTATTTATTTTAACAAAATTGGGGAAGACAAACTTGAAGTTTTAGATGGACAACAAAGAATTACAAGTATTGGAAGATACGTACAAGAAAAGTTTGCAATTAAAGATGAAAATGGTATGCCACAGAATTTCACTAGTCTTTCACAAGATAAACAAAAACAAATAATGGATACAACATTATTGATTTATGAATGCGAAGGGAAAGAGGATGAGATAAAAGAATGGTTTAAAACAATTAATATTGTGGGGGTTCCATTAAACGAACAAGAACTTCTAAATGCAATTTATTCAGGAGAATTTGTGACTCTTGCAAAAGAAGAGTTTAGTAATTCGCAAAATTCCAACACTCAAAAATGGAGTGCATACATTAAGGGTAATGCTAATAGGCAAGAATTTTTAGCGGAAGCATTAGAGTGGGTAAGTAAAAAAGAGGTAGGAGATTATATGAGCAAACATCGGAAGGATAAAAATATTGACCAATTAAAAAATTATTTTAGTAGTGTGATTGACTGGGTTTCTCAAACATTTATAGATGTTGAAAAAGAAATGAAGGGATTAGAATGGGGAAGACTCTATGAGGAATATCACAAAAAAGGATATGACCCAAAAAAAGTATCAGAAGTTGTACAAAAACTATATGCAGATTCTTGTGTTGAAAATAAGAAAGGAATTTTTGAATATGTTTTAGGTGGGGAGAAAAATACTAAACTTCTTACTATTAGAATTTTTAGTGAAGCAGTTAAAAACTCTGTATATGCCTCTCAAGTTGCTGAAGCAGAAAAGACAGGTGTTTCAAACTGTTCTCATTGTGCCATTGGTCACGATACAAATAAAAATAAGATTTGGAGATTAGATGAAATGGATGCTGACCATGTAGGTGCTTGGAGTAAAGGTGGAAAAACAGATATCTCAAATTGTGAAATGCTTTGTAAAACACATAATAGAGCTAAGGGAAATAAATAAATTATTACCTACTTTCTAAATAGAAACTATTTATTAATAAGCTAATCTCTCCACTCAAGACCCCATTCTTTAAAAGATTTCTTCATACACTCCCTATTTTCTTCAAATCGTTTCTTTCGTTTAACGTGTTTCTTTGCAGAGATAATTAATAAGATAGTTAAGAGATTTAGTAAAATTAATATTGAAATTAAGCTAATAAATAAGGAGGCAAGAATAGTCAAAGATAATGAAATAGCAAAATAAACTTTTGAGTAAAATCTGTCTTTATCCCCTCCCCATTTATCATGTAAATAATTTGTATTATCAATGATAGCGTTTCTTTTTATAAATCCAGCCAAGTCATCTGAATTTATTTTTTGTGGGTATATCTCTCCTTTACTCATAAGTTATACGGATAATCACAGGTTTATATTAATTTATATTATAAAAAGCCACACCACTTAACACCACTATCCAAGCCCCGAAAACTTAACACTCCCTTGGTGGGGAAATTTTATTGTAGTATCTGTTGGCCAACTCGAGTTGATAGGTGAGAATGTAGAGGATAGTTCATCAAACGAGCGAATGCTACATATTAAAGGTAAAAATTAAAGGTAAAAATTTTTATGTATCCCAAATAGGATCATAGGGCTTTTTAGTTACATGAACTTGTGAAATATCTCCAGGCCAGTTGTTTAGAGCTAATGGGGTTTCAAAAGGTTTTCCTTCATTAATAGGTAATCCACTTAGTCTCGTCTTCGGTGCAACAAAGTAGGTACAATCGCGATATTCGTTTGAATCAGCAAGTACATTTTCAATAGATGAATAAGTTGTTTTTGGTTTATCTTCTTTACCTTCTTCAAAAAAGGTATGTGTGGGGAAATTTATATGATCCCAATGTTTATAAAATTTTGCAGGTTCTAAAAATTCAACCATTCCTCCATCTTTTGAACCTCCAGAAAGAACCCAATTAACTGAATCTTTTAGAGTTTGTCTTCCGAAACTCACATATGTGCTATGAGGTCCAACAATCATCAGAGACATAAATTCTGGCCAAGCCACACTATAAGTAGTCTTAAGTCCCGAAACCTGAGACCACACAAATTCATTAAAAAGTTTTGATTTATTTTCTTTTAGTCTATTTGTCAATTTTTGATATTCTGGAAGAATACTATTAACCTTTTTGATATATGTTTGTATATCATCTCGAGGGTTTTTTCTTAATACTTTAGATATTAACGCAAATTTTTCAAGTGGAGATTTTTCATTAGCTATATCTTTTATTTCTGTTATTAAATATGGTGTATATGGAAATGTAATGTCCTCAAATTTTGGAACATCTGTTTTTGAATAATCTAATTGAAGGTTTGATGGTTTTACTTTTTCATGAGCAAGTCTTAATTCATCTAAAGCTGCAAACTGTCCTTCGTCGAATAATTTATTTAGAAAATCTTGATACTTAGGAAGTATTTCCACTATTCGTTTTTCACGACTTCCAACAGATTCAATCATAGGCTTTAAAGCTCCAGCGATTTTACAATATTGATTAGTTTGATGTGAATTTACCATGCGACAATAAAAAATTATATAATTTATAAATCTTTAGGTTGATAACTACTATTTAATGGTAAGATTCAAATTCGAAAATTTAAAATTTTCTCTTTTTCTTCTTAGGTCTTTCTTTCGATTTTGGCTAACAAAGATTAAATAACCTAGTACCATCAAATAGGTAAGAAATTGTAATTAATGCGGTTTAGGTCAGAGATTTACGCTTATGTAAATTTTATAAAGGAAGTTTTCATGCGAATATTATGGATTATGAGTCTTTATTAGATAATGCGTATGAAAAAATCGAGCCGGTTGAAGAATCTGGGAGGTTTGAGGTTTTGAAGGTGAAGGGACATCATGAGGGTACAAAAACTATTATTACTAATTTTGGACAGGTAGTTAGTCATGTTCGTAGAAATCCTGAACATTTGATGAAATTTTTAAATAAGGAACTTGCGAGTTCTAGTGAGATAAGCGGGGATAGGTTAATTCTGTCAAGGAAACTCTCTTCAACAGATATTAATGATAGGATTGAAAAGTATGTTAAACGGTTTGTACTCTGTCCAAAATGTAAAAAACCTGATACGGAATTGGAGAGTTCAGGGGGGAAAGTTTTTTTAAAGTGTCTTGCTTGTGGGGAGAGATATGAAGTTCATAAGATTTGATTGTAAATACCAAAACTAAATTGATGGAGGAAAAATATGGAAGGATATTGTGTTAAGTGTAAAGAAAAGAAAGAAATGAAAGACGTTAAGATGACGCAGACCGCTCGTGGAGGTTACATGGGCAAGGGTAATTGCAGTAGCTGTGGTTGCGGAATGTGCCGAATTATGTCTAAAGACAACGCTGAAAAAGCGGTCGCAGATGGTTCAGCTGAAAAAGCATACTAAATCAATTATTCCCCTTAAGGGGATTTTTAATTTTTAATTTTGTATTACAGCAGTTATCCAAATCTGAGTTGGACAACTACCTTTTTCAATCTAAAACGTTTCAAAAACTACATCTATTTTAAAAAATCGGCAAATTGAAAACTCTTCGGAATTTTTAATTTCGTCAAAACCGCTTGCAATTATTCTTCGTCCTCACCTTCGACTCGGATTCCTTAACATCTATTCAACCTCCGCCTCACCCTTCAGGGAAATTGCTTCGGCAACTTCTTTGAACTTATTGTTAATTCCAATAAAAAATCGGCTTAATATAGAAAGGACAGGATTTCCAACACATATCTAAGGTATAAAAAATCTCTTTTCAGGTTGCTTAGATTGTTTGTATATTCTTTCTGCTTTTAAAAAAGTATTATTTTTGTATCCCCGCTCCAACCAAGGCATTAAACCTCTTGCATTCAGAGCATATAAAGATCCCAATTGTGCTATTACTTCTTTATCATCGACTTCTTTTAGATTTATTTTTACGCCTTGTTCTTCAAATAATCTGTCAGTAAGAGCATCTAATTGTCCAAGATAATCCAATACATGTGTTTCTTCATGACTCCTGTTCTGAATATCTGATTTTTTTGTTGATCTTTCAAGATAAAAAATATGCAAATTAAATCCTTCTTCATAATATTTTCCAATTGCATATATATATTCATCTGCATTATAATTTGAATTATCTAAACCATATAATTTATCTACTTTCATAATTGTATCAAGGATAGAATCAACATACCCATCATCATGATACTTGTATGATCCTGATGGCACAGTAAATCCTAATACTTGAAAACGTGCTTTATTCATAGTTATAAGATTATAATTATTATTTATAAATATTTATATTTATCAGTCATTTAATAGTAGTAAAGCAATCCTACCCTTAACTAAAACCTAATTTCTCTTAATCCTAAAATTATAAAGTGAACCTATACACGATTATTTTATAAACTGTATAATTTTTCTGTTACCATGAGTAAAGATATTCTAGTGAAAGTTCATAAGTCTTATAGGTGGGTTGTAGCGGTTTGTGACGAGGAGCTTTTAGGACGAAAACTAATCGAGGGGAAAAGAGCTTTAGATATATCTGGAAATTTTTTCAAAGGTGAAGCAATGAATTATCAAGATGCGAAGGAAGAAATTTCTCGATGCAATGACGAGGACGCAACATTTAATTTCGTAGGAAACAGATCAGTTGAGGTAGCAAAAGAATTAGGAATCGTGAATGACGAGAGTATCATAGAAATCGAAGGGATCCCTTTCGCATTAGCACTTCTCTAGTGTGAAGTTTTATAAACGAATTTTAGCTGAGTTATATATGGCGTTTAGCAAATTTAAAGATAAATCAAAAAAAAATAAAGCAAAAGTTTTAGTACCTGGGCAGGAAAGCTCAAGTTGGGTAAGGTTGCCCCGTGACAGAGAAGTAATAGGAATTATTACACAAAGATGTGGAGGTTCGCGAATGATAGTCTCGTGCATGGATGGAAAGACACGAAATTGCAAAGTACCTGGTAGAAACAGGCGAGGACTTTGGATAAGGGAAGGCGACGCAATAATTATTGAACCTTGGGAATTTGACGAAGATAAAGGAGATGTTTTATTTAAATACACTCCAAATCAAGTCGTAAAGTTAAAATCGATGGGCAAGTTAGACAGCGGGAAAAGCGAATTTTAATTAATCTTATAAACATCTATTCTTTTTATATATCATGAGAAACATAAAAGTTGAGAAAATGAATAAGATTAAGAAAGCCGTGCCAAGGATTGAAGAAAAAATTAAAATTAAAATTTCTTTCCAAAAAAATCAGATTACAATTAAAGGTTCGGAGCTTAACGAATACTTAGTTGAAAAGATTGTACAGGCTATAGCTTTCGGGTTTGATGTTGAAGACGCCTTGTTGTTGAAAAATGAGGATTTTGTTCTAGAGTTTATTGATATCAAAAGCCATACTCATCGAAAGAACCTAAAAGAAGTTCGGGCAAGAGTTATCGGAACCGGGGGAAAGGCAAGAAAGACAATCGAGAATCTTACAGGGGCAGTTATTGTCATCCAAGTTAATAGAATGGGAGTTATTGTTGACAGCGAACACCTTGACTCAGCCACCCAAGCAATCATATCTTTAATCCAAGGGGCAAAGCACGGAAATGTTTTTGCATACCTAGAAAAGCAAAATGTCTCCCGACGAAAGTTTAGGGGAGAAGATTTGGGATTAAAGAAAGGAATCGAAGAATAGACCCCAAATATTTTATAGGACAAGTTTTAAAAATGGTTTAAATTTCTAGTTATTATTGCTTCTACCCGAAGCTTAAATTAAAAATTTATAAGGGTAGAAAGTTTGCAAATCCAAAGCTTCGGTAGCTCAGCAGGTAGAGCGCACGGCTGTTAACCGTGTTGTCGGAGGTTCGAGTCCTCCCCGAAGCGTTTTTATTTGAATCTGAGACAAGTCGGAGGCGAAGGATTCGCTTCGAGCAATACTAAATTCTAAATATCCTTTTGTAAAATGTTAATTGTGAATAGAGTCCTCCTCGACGATTTTGTTTTTGAATTTAATTTTTCTGATTGATTCTTCAAAATATCGCTTATTTTTATTAAAATCATGTTGTTATTATCAAATTAAACGATAAGTTTATAAAAAGACTACTTAATTTATTGGTATAAAATTTAAAAATTAGAAAAATTTAAAAATGGAAAATATACTACACATCGCTCCACCAGTAATACCTGTTTCGGAAGATATATTATATGCAGGTACGGAAAGAATTGTTTTAGCATTAAATAAAATTTTTCACGAGCAAGGATATAATTCTTTTGTTGCCGCTTCAGGAGATTCAAATTTGGGTGATTATGGAACATTAATAAAAACTATTCCTCGAAGCCTTTGGAACGCGAAAGGTATAGAACGTGAAACTATACAATCTGAGAGATTCTATAGCGATCATTATAGGAAAAGTTTGGATTTTGCAATAGAAAATGAAATTCAAATTATTCAAGATCATCCAGGATTATATCTTATAGCATCTAAAGAATATAATAAACGAGAGGTAAATATACCTGTAGTCACCACAATTCATGGGGATGTTTCTGTTGAAAGAGAAGGAGAAATGTATGAGAAATTTAAAGGATTACAGGATGGGAAAAACCCTGTTTCTTTTGTATGTATAAGTAATTCTCAAAAAGAGAGGTATGAAAATTTAGCAGGTATAAAAATTGATAAAATGATTTATAATGGAGTTCCAACAGACGAACTTCAATTTAATGATAGGAAACAAAATTATCTCTTATGGCTCGGGAGAGTTTCTTCTATAAAAGGAACAGATTTGGCAGTTAAGGTAGCACAAGAGACTGGAATTCCACTAATTATTGCTGGAGAGGTTCATACCCCTGATAAAAAATTTTATGAGTCTAAGATTGAACCTTATTTAACTAATTCAATAACAAGTGGAAGTCTTAGGGATCAAAAGATTAAAAGGCAAGATTTAATAGAGCGATTAAGAGAAGGAGATCAAATTGTTGGAGACGGAGAAATATTTTTTATTGGTCCAGTTAATAATCATCAGAAATCGGTTTTATATGGTAATGCAACAACACTATTGCAACCAAATCGATGGGATGAGCCATTTGGGCTTGTTATGGCAGAGGCACTGGCTACTGGAACTCCAGTTATAGGGACTTACACAGGTTCAATTCCAGAAGTAGTTAAGGAAAATATAACAGGGTACATAATCAGGCCTGATTGGAAAGATAATAATAAGTTAAATGGGTTTAATGAGGAATCAATGGTAAGAGATTTGGTTTCTGCAGTTGATAAAATTAAAAAGATTAATCCTTATGATTGTAGAAAAGATGCTGAAGAGAGATTTGGTCAAGAGGTTATGGGAAAAAATTACTTGGAATTTTATAAAGAGATATTAAGCAGATAATTTATAAACTTCCCCAACCTCGTTATCCCATGCAATTACAAGATGCTATAAAAAAGAGGAAAAGTGTAAGGAGATATTTTGATAAAAAACCTGATTGGAGAAAAATTATTCGGGCTATTGATATGGCAAGATTTGCTCCAAGTGCTGGGAATAATTTTGTGTTAAGATTTATTTTGGTTTCAGATGAAAAGAAAATTGCGAAATTGGCTGAGGCCGCGCAACAGGATTTTGTTGGGACTGCAAAGTATGTCGTAGTGGCTGTTAGTGATGATTCTAAATTAGTCAGAAGTTACGGGGATAAAGGTGTTCGTTATGCTCCGCAACAAGCAGGTGCGTCTATCCAAAATTTTTTACTCGCATTAACGGAGCAGGACTTAGTCACCACTTGGGTAGGTCATTTTTATGATGAACAAGTTAAGGAAGTATTAGATATTCCTGAAAACTTATCTGTTGAGGGGATTTTCCCTATTGGAAAGGAGACTAAGGTTAAAACTTCTGAAAAACGAAAAATAGATTTAGAAAATATTCTTTATTTTGATAAGTGGAAAAATAGAAAGATGACGCCTCAGACTATTGTTAGTGTGGAAGGGGTTTAATCTAAAAATTCTTATCCCCCTAAAAAACGGGGGAAAATAAAAAAATAAAATAAAAATTATGTTGTTTAACTTAAATCATCTAAGCCAAGTTCGTTTACACTTATTGTGCTTTCATTATCGAAAGAACTAGAATTCTTTCCCAAGATATAAGGGGATTTTACTCCAGTCATAATTGTTATAACTCTTACTCTTCCTTGGAATTCTTTGTTAACTCTCGCTCCGATAATGACTTGTGCTTCTGGAGATAAATTTTCAGTTACAAGACGACCGATACTATCGAATTCTTCAAGCTTTAAATCTGGACCACACGTGATGTGAACTAATGCGCCTGTTGCTCCTCGATAATCTACATCTAATAACGGGTGTGTTAAAGCTTGTTGAACTGCAGCGTCTACTCGCGCGTTGGAATTATCCTCGCCGATACCGATAACCGCTACATCTCCGTTCTTCATAATTGAAGAAACATCTGCATAGTCTAAGTTAATCAGTGAAGGTAGTGTGATTGTTTCGACAATACCTTTAATCATTGTAGATACAAGTTCATTCGCAACTGCAAAAGCCTGCTCCATTGGTAACTGACCTGCGATATCAACTAATCGATTATTGTCTAATACGATTACAGTATCTACAGCTTCTCTTAGTTCTTGAAGACCGAATTCCGCCTTATCAATTCTTGCTTTCTCAGCCTCGAAAGGCATTGTAACTACTGCGATAACTACCGCTCCTGCTTCCTTAGCTAGTTGAGCAACTACTGGAATAGCTCCTGTACCAGAACCTCCTCCCATTCCCGCTAGAACGAAAACCATATCCGAATTCGAAACAGCTTTCTTCAAGTCAGTAAGGGATTCTTTTGCAGCCTCTCTTCCTCGCTTAGGATAACCACCACATCCGAGACCTCTTGTCAGTTCTTTACCGATAAGAATTTTCTCGTCACATTTTGTAATTGATAAGTGAAGTGCGTCAGTGTTGACACCGTAAATCGTAGCACCATTAATACCTTTATTGAAAAGCCAAGTAGCCATGTTACATCCGCAACCGCCACATGCTAAAACTTTGATGTTAGCTTTTCCAGCTCTCAAATCATCAAAATTAATGGAATTTGCTTCTGCAGATTGTATAGCTTCTTTAGCAAAATCTAATGTCATTTTCTTTTTTATTTAACCTCCTTTCAAATCTTTTAGTATGATAAGATTGGTATGATAGTTTCCTGAACTTTCTTTCAATGTATAGTTCATGTAATTTGAAGATGTTTTTTATTTAAAAATATATATGTAGTTGGAAAGTTGTAATTAAATATTAAGCGGCTCGTTTCCAGTTTTCTGTTAGGTTATGTCTATTAGATAATCCATCCAATATATATTTTAAATTAGTTGTTCTTGATTCAATTGCCTTATCTCCAACTCCTGAAAAAATTTCTAATGTTCCATTAGGTTTAACCCTGAAAGCTGTTGCAAAATTTATATTTTTTATTATTGTTTCATCCCTTGAGTTTTCAATAAAAGGATAATCAGGATTGGGTTCTAGTAGCGGATCTCTTATTATTGAAATTATTTCATAGGTATTTGGATCAAATTCTACAACGGTGCTATTATAAAAATATTCTATTAAATTTCCTCTCCTTCTTTTTATTTTTTCAACGCCATGGACGAGTCCAATTATTCTTCCGTCAATGTTAATAGGAGTTCCTCCAAGTCCAACTTTTTCTGATGCCCAATATTCTCCAGGGTATAAAATGGTTTGTTCTTCTAATTTTCCAAACGTGTCTACCCAGAAATCTTTAGTTTGTAAATCTTCAATTGAATTAAACGGTGTTGCCTGTACACTATCTCCAACCCTATGAATAAGTATTGATTTTCCTTTAGGAGTATACACTATTGTTGCATCCTTATCCATTATATAGTCCTTTAAGTTAGAATTCTTTTTTCTTTTTTCTTGGAGTTCTTTATAAAATATTGAACCATAATAAGAATCTTTTCCTCCAGAAAATTTGATGCCTTCTTCTAGTCTAATTTGTGGACCGATTATTCCGCGTTTGTGTATTTTTTTGAAATCGTCTGTTGTTGCTAATGCTATTCTTGCTCCGAGGTCTTCATTGAATGCCGTATAAATTATGTTAAAAGTTCCATTTTTTGATATTCGCGGATCTTCAACTCCATCGATTTCATATTCATGTTCTGGAGATAATATTACCCTGCCACTAGGGTATTCTTTTATTACAGATCTTTCTCCATAGTTATTTTTCCACTTTTCTCTTGCTCTATATAAAAATATATCATCATCTTTATCACCCCATAATGCAGGATTGCATACGGCAAGCTCTCCTTTTTTTTCATCTGGAGAAAGAAATATTGATTTTTTATCTCTTACAATTTCAACTAAGTTAGAATTACATGAATTTTGACGGGGGGGAGGTTCGTCGCTTAAGGTAGATTCCCCATTTTCTTCCATAGCTTAAAAAATTCATGAAGGTTTATAAGTATAATGGTTCTCGATAAAATTTGTTTAGAGTTTATAAACAAACCTCTAGATTCATACAAAATTAAATTATTCTTTCAAAAAATTTCGAATATTCTCTTTGAATTTTTCTAAATCTTTTGTAAGGATTTGTCCTCCTGCGGCAGGAATATGACCGCCTGCGGATGCGTCATCTAATCCCTTAATTCCTGCCCTCAATAGTTCTGCCATGTCTTTCGTTTTAGATTGATTTCTTGCACTTATCGAGAGATTTTCTTCATCAATAGGTGTTGCAAAAATTATTGTATCTTCAGGATTATTCCTACTGATTATTGCAGAAAGAGGTTTTTTGATAAAATATTTTGTTTCGAAGTAGAAAAAGTACACATCTCCCAATTTTTTCTTTTCAAAATCAAATCTTTTTATTATCTTAGAAAGTTCATCTTCAATTTGTTCTGAATATTTTTTCAGTTTTTTGAAATCTTCTAAGGAGTTTATCTCTTTCATTATCTTGAATGCTTCTTGAAGATCTTCCTGAAAATAAACTAATGTATTGCCAAGAACATGTGAGACTTCCTCTTTGAATTTTTCTAGGGAGATTCCCTCTTTATTTAGAAATTCGTTTATGAACTTGTCATTTTCAGGATATAAATCTCCTGCATCAGTTATTGTTCCAGCGACACTTAGCCAAGGTTTTATATTTGTGAGTTCTCCCGCGGTTCTTGACGACGGGATATATCCCTCTTCAGAAGTTCTTAACTCTAAAATTTCCTCGGGAATTTTTTCTCTTTCAGGATGATGATCTGTATAAAATATTTCTTTATCTGTGGGAAGTGAAAGCTCTTCGATTCCTCCAGGAGCTATATCTGTAATAATTATTTTATTAAATTTTTCTAAACTTATTTTCTTATCCCATCTACAAAAATTAAAAATGAAGTTCTCAACTTCTGCACCTTTATTTTTACACCAATCATAAAATATAATCCCTGATGCGAATCCATCTCCGTCGTTGTGGTGGATAACTGCTACGCAATCTTTATCATTGATATTATCTAAAAACTCTTTCGCTTGACTAAATGTTATCTTTGGCATTTTATTCAAAACTTTTTGCCAATTTAAAAATTAATTCTTCTTGGAAATGTGGCGCTAAAATCTGTAGTCCAACATCTTTGTTATCTATCTTTCCCACAGGAATAGAGATTGCTGGAAGTCCTGCAATAGATGCTGGCGTCGTAAAAACATCATAATCATACATATCCTTAACTGAAATTTTCTCTCCAATCTTATGAGCTGTTCGTGGGACTGTCGGGAGGATTATTGCATCGACCTCTTGAAATATCTCATCAAATTGTTGTTTAATAAAGTTCCTTGCTTTCAAAGCTTCCCTATAATATTTCCCTTCATGTTCGGCCTTAGTAATCTCTGAACCACCAATTATCCTTCGAACGACTTCAGGACCCGCAACCTCTTCAATTTTTTTCCCAAATCTTCTTCCATCAAATTTTCTCGTAGCTGAAAAAAATTCAGTATAAACAATTATATAATAAGTTTGAATCACAATATCTAAGGGGAGATTTATTTTTTTAATTTTCCAATTATTTTTTTTAGCTATTTCATTAGTTTTCAATTCGATTAACTCTGTGATTTCTTCCGAACAAAAATCTCTAACATTAACCAACCCAATAATTCCTTTTTTAGATGATTTTTCTTTTGGAGCATCTTTTGTTGTCTGGTCAAAATTATCTTGTCCTTTAATTATGCTAAAAATTAGTTTTGCATCTTCGGAGGAATTTGTTAGAGGTCCAATGCAGTCAAAAGACATTGTCATATCTATCAGCCCGTAACGTGATACCACACCATAAGTTGGCTTTAATCCAGTTACCCCGCAATGCGATGCGGGATTTCTAATTGAGCCACCCGTATCAGAACCTAATGCAAAATCACAAAGTTCTGCAGCAACTGCCGACGCTGAACCTGATGAAGAACCTCCAGGAATCAAGTCTTCATTTCGAGGATTTTTTGTTGGACCAAAAGCAGAAGTTTCTCCCGAAGCCCCGCAAGCAAACTCGTCCATATTTACCATTCCCAAAAGTATTGCGTCCTCTTCGAGAAGCTTATTAATTACTGTAGCATTATATGGCGAGACATATCCCTCAAGAACCTTAGAACCACAATTCGTTTCCAACCCTTTCACAGAGATATTAGATTTTACTGCAAAGCAAAGCCCTGCTAATTTCCCTGCAGTTCCGTCTTTTATTCGTTTATCGACGGCTTTCGCTTGTTCAATAGCATTTTCATTTAATCTTAAAAAAATGTTTAGGTCTTTTGTCTTCGGTGTTGAAATTTTTTTTGAAAATGTCATAACATTCTTCACAGCAGTTAATTCGCCTGATTTGAATTTTTTGAGTTTAGATTTGAGTGTCATATTTTAAGAATTTTTTCTATATTTTTAGTTGTTATTAATTCCTTTTCTTTTGGGGAAATATTTAATGAATCTATCATTGCTAGTGATACTCGAGGATCTCCAAAAGGATAATCGCTTCCAAGAATTATTTTTTCTGCTCCAACCATTTCATATATTTTCTTTAAGATAATCGAGTATTGTATTCCTGATGTTTCAAAATATACATTATCTGGAAATTCGTAATCGTGCAATTTAAAGAATGTTTTTGTTACAGAACCTGAATGAACAGCTATTACTGGAACCTCGACCTGTTTTGCGAGACTTATAATTTTTTTTAATGTGGAGTATTCCTTAGCCTCATTTGTATGTATAAAAACTGGAAAATTTATTTTATTTACGAACTCTATCACTTTTTTATCGTCAATAGGTATTTGTCCAATATCAGGATGAAATTTTATTGCCTTATATCTAGAATCTATTTTATCTGGAATATCAAAAACATTAAACCAGTAAATAGGAATTAATGCAGAATCTTTTTCCGATTCCTCTAATACAGAATTATTATTGGGAGTGGTGTTGTGTGAAAAATTTTCTGGGAGTCCAATTGGAGTTGCACAATATTTTGTTATTCCAGTTTCTTTTAAAATTAATTTATATTCTTCTTGATTACCCCAATTTTTTCCCTTAAAAGGTAACGATCCTAAATGCATGTGTGCGTCAATCATTTTTCCACCCACCCTTCTCAGCCACAATTAAATCTTCCTCGACAAATGGAGCGTTTAGAAACATTAAATCCTTAAAGTCAGAATCTGTGTTCCAACCATCACCTTCTTCCCGAAATCCATCACCATTTTCAAAATGCCCTTCGCTAGCTTTAATCTTAGATAATTTCGATGCAAATTCATCTAAAAGTTTTTTTGCATCTCTCTTGATATCTTCCATTTCTTTATCAGTTATTTCACGCCACTCAAAACTTTCTTCCATTTAAATTATCGGATGCAGAAGTTTATAAATCTGGGGTTATTTGATATTTTTATGGAAGAATGCATATTTTGTAAGATTATTCGTGGAGAGATACCTTGTCAGAAAGTTTTAGAAGATGATAATTTTGTTGTAATCAGGGATGCAAATCCTAAGGTTGTTGATCATTTACTTGTAATTCCTAGGGAACACTATGGGAATTTTTTAGAGATACCTTCTGAGTTATATAGGAAACTGTTGGAGATTACAAAAAGAGCTATAGAAAAATTAGATGTAAATGAATTTAATTTAGTTGTGAATAATGGTAAATCTGCGGGGCAGTTAATTTCACATGCTCATTTACATATTTTGCCGAGGAAAGAAGGCGACGGGTTTAGGTTGAATGTTTAACATCGCGATTAAGAGGAAATTTCAGCAAGAAATTTCCTCTTAATCGCTGTTATACGTTTTTTCTGCAAGAAAAAATCGTCGAAGGCGACAGTATGACGCAGACACCAAACCCTAATTTGAAAACTTAAAAGCCCATTTCCGCAACATTAATAACGAGTATATAGTTTCTATAAGACAATGAAAACTAATGTAGGGTGGGACATCGGTTCATTGGTATATGATTTATTTACTGGTAAGGTTGATGAACAACTTTATTTGGAAGTCCTTTTAGCTCTTGGTACACTAGATGGGATTAAACTTGATGAATTTGGTTGTGGAACAGGAAATTTAACTGGTAGATTGCCAGAAACAACTAAAATTAGAGCTGTTGATTATTCTCCTATTGCAATAGCTAAAGCAAAACAAAAAACAAGTAAAAATGTGGGTTTTTTTATTATGGATTTTTATCAAGAACAACCAAATGGTTACAAACCAGATAAGATTGTGGCTTGCAGAAGTCTTTATCATTCAGACCTGTCATTAAGTTTAGGGATATTATCTAGACATTTAGGAGATGGAGGGGAAGCTATTATTGCACATCCAACTGAAAATTGGAGAAAATATGTTACACCAATAGTTAATGGAAAAAGAGAATTTAATTTTGTTCAATTTGTAAAATCAAATTGGAGATTTGCAAACCGCATGGGTGTGCCTTATGCATTATTCAGTGCTGATGAATTTGAAAGAGTAGGGAAACAACATTTTGATGAAGTTATAATAAATTCTGCAGGTTATGATACTCATTATCTTGTTCAGTTAAGGAAAAGGGCTTTTTCTAAAAAATAATTTGTTTGGTGTTGAGTAATATTGCGTATAACATGAGGTTATCAATAGTTTATTATTGATAATCTCCTAATAAGTATAGAAAACAATAATTTCATCCATCTAACTACTTCCCTTTCTTCCCAATATCCAACTTAATATGAACATCTTTTAACTGCCTGTCCGAAAGCGGGCTAGGTGCATCAACCATCAAATCCTTCGCCTCCTTATTCTTCGGAAACGCAATCGTCTCCCTAATAGATTCTACTCCAAGAATCACTTGAATTAATCTATCCAATCCCCACGCTATTCCACCATGTGGCGGTGCTCCAAATTTTAGTGCGTCTAATAAGAAACCAAATTTCTCTTTCTGTTCTTTCTTCCCGATTCCAAGAACCTCGAAAACTTTCGCTTGAATATCTTCTTCATGAATTCTTATCGAGCCTCCACATATCTCAACCCCATTTAGAACTGTATCATACGCAATTGATTTCGCGGTTTTAGGGTCTTTGTTAAACGACTCCATTTCTGGATGTGTAAACGGGTGATGTATTGCAACAGTTTTATTTTCTTCTTTTGAATATTCAAATAATGGAAAATCTACAACCCAACAAAAAGCGAATTCCTTGGAGTCATTTTTATCTTTTCTTAAATCAGGTCTATCTGTTTTATATTTTTTCATAGCCTCATCATGAGTAATTTTTTGAAAGGGTGTTTTAACTTCGACGTTTAAAATTTCTTTCCAAATCTTTTTTATAATCTTCTCGGTTAGAGCCATAACATCTTCTTGACTAACAAAAGACATCTCGATATCAAGTTGTGTAAATTCGGGTTGTCTGTCCGACCGAAGATCCTCGTCCCTCATGCATCTTGCAATCTGAAAATATTTCTCAAATCCTGCCACCATCAAAAGTTGCTTAAATAACTGGGGTGATTGTGGAAGCGCGAAAAATTTCCCAGGCTGTGTTCTCGACGGAACGATATAATCCCTAGCTCCTTCTGGCGTAGACTTCGCAAGCATCGGAGTCTCAAACTCATTAAACCCTTCCTCATATAATGCATCTCGAATTATCCTAACAACTTTACTCCTCAAAATTAAATTCTTCTGCATCTCTGGTCTTCTCAAATCTAAATACCTATATTTCAGACGGATATCCTCGCCAACTTCATCATTATCTATGTCAAACGGGAGTGCTGAACATTTATTGTATATTTCAAGTTCCTGAATTTTTACCTCGACATTTCCAGCAGGTGAATTTTTATTCTCCGTTCCCGTCGGCCTTGAACTAACATTACCTTTAATTTTAATACATGATTCCTTCGTCAAAGATTTTGCTATTTCGAAATTTTTCTCATCCTTCGCAGTAACAATTGTTTGGACCGAACCAGTCACATCCCTTATTTCTAAAAAAATTAACTTACCGTGCTCTCTAATTGTATCAACCCATCCAGCTATTTCAACTTCATTTCCCTCGAGAGAAGAGAGCTCCTTAATCATTGTTCTTGCCATAATCAGATATATTATCAGGCTTTTTAAAATTGTGGTTAAGTTTTTATAGTATCTTTATTTTGTTGAATTATGAATGAAGAAAACAAACGACTTTTGGTTGCTGGAATAGCTGGAGCATTAGGGGGTGCTTTGGGTGCAGTTTGTGGTTCAAGTAGCTTATTCGTCGTCATGTGTGTTTCCCTTGGTGGTGCGGTTTTGATTGCTTGGGGAATTAATGGGATGTTTAATTAAAGTTCTGTAAACATCCTAAAATGATATCTTTTGAGAAATAAATTTCGCAGTACTGCATGTTAAACTCAATAAAAAATCAGCTAAAAATTGAAGGGGGCAAAAATTTATTTGGTTATTTTCACAATACCTAGAAGTGCATCTTTTTTGTTTTTTGGATTCTTAAATTTATATAAAAAATTTATCAATTTTCTTCTAACAGGTGGTGCTTTTGGATTTACCTTTCTTGCTTTTTTCAACTTTGTTGAATCATAAATTAGTAATAAATCAATTCGAACTGGATAACCTCTATCCAAAGGTGTGTGCTCGTAAAAATGCCAAACTGTATCACCAAATTCTGTGGGGTATTTGTTATCTTTTGGAATGACTAACGTTCCATTCTTAATTGTGATTGTTCCTGCTTGAATATCATAATCATACCCACTGAATTCATCATGACACACACCTTTTCTTTTCAGATCATATTTGTCTGTCCCAGTTCTCAAAACAATATTTGCTAATTTATTCAATGATAATCCCTTATGATCATCTGATCCAATAGCACGAAAAATATATTTACCATCCGAAAAACTTTTTTCCAATACTGCATCTACCTTTTTTCCCAATTTTAAATAATTAGGTTTCTTCTTCACATTATATTCAGGAAGATACACTTCTATTACTTTAACTACCATATTATACTTCACAATTATATACCTTTATTAAATTTTTGCCCCTTGATTCTTTTTATTAATGGTGCTTCGCACTTGATACGCTGACTTTTTACTTTGGATTTTTCCCTTCGGGAACGTTGCACTAAAATCCAATCCCTTGCGGGAGAATTTAACAGCGATTAAGAGATTCCGAAGTCTTGCAGACTTCTCCATCCAAATTTTCACCTACGGCGAAAACTTCTCTTAATCCTGATGTCATCCATAATTAAATAACTTCCTTCAAAACATCCGCAACCTCTTTCCCAGAAACTTTTCCCCTAAATTTTCCCATAACCAATCCCATGTACGCCCCCTGCGACAACCCTGGATTCTCTTTAACAAATTTCTCAACTTCTTCTTTCAAATTAATATCTGATTTTTCTATTGCCTTATCAAGAGTTTCCCCCTGAACAATTTTTTGCATAACCGTCCTAACATCATTCTTCGAAATCTTTTTCCCAACCTCTTCTAAAATCGCCTCTAACAAATGAACATTTAAAATTTCACTAACTTCAGCCAAAGATTTCTTTTCTTTTTTTGCAATCTCCATCTGGAAAAGCGTTAAAGATTTTGCTATCAATTCAGGACTCTCGATAACATGATTAAGTGTTTTAAAATCCTCGACCTTATTCTGTTTCAAAATCAACTTTACTAACTCTTCATTTAACCCAAACTCATCTAAATAAGACCTATGCTCGGATGCAAGTTTTGGAAGATTATTTTTAGCTTCGTTAATTAACTCTCGTGAAATTTTCAAAAGTGGGACATCAGTTTCAGGATACATTCTTGCAGCTCCTGGCATTGGTCGTTGAAATACTGAAGTCCCATCGGGAAGTGCTCCACGAACTTCGTTTTTACATTCATTATTTTTAAGGCATTCTTTCTGTCGAGAAATTTCTATATCAATCGTCTTAATCATCATCTTAGGATCTTGGAATCCTTTAATTTCAACTCGCTTACTTCCCTTAATCGAAACATTGACATCTTGACGAATCGTTCCAATTCCTCTCTTTACATTACATGCCCTCAATATCTCCCCAATTTTCATGGCGACTTCCTTACATTGCTTAGGAGAATAAATTTCTGGTTTTGTAGTAATTTCAACAAGCGGGATACCCAACCTATCTAACTTAAATGTCTTCGTTTTCTCATCCTCCGAAACTTTCCTCGCTGAATCTTCTTCTAAGGCAATAGTTTCAATCCCAACCTTTCCCTCAGGAGTTTCGACATAACCATCATGAGCAATCAACACAGTTCTTTGAAATCCAGAAGTGTTCGTTCCATCGACGACAGTTTTTCTCATTACTTGAGTTACTGGAAATGTATTACAATGAAACAATTCTGCAATTTGTAAAACTATCTTTAACGCATCAACATTAATTTCTCCCGGAGGAGATTCATCAAGTTCGACTAGACAGTTAGTATCATAAACATGGTAAATAAAAGTTTTATTTTTCATTTTTTCATGGGCAGCAGCGACGTCAATTTCTCCAGTCTCACCTACCACAGGATTCAATATTCTCTCAACAGTATAGTCTGGCTCGTCATTTCTTAACAAAGAAGGACAATCACAAAATAGTTTATTCGTATTAAGTTGCTGATGAATTTCCAATCCAATCTTAAGTCCATCCTTTTTATAATCATGTTCCATATTTTTACTTAAGACAATAGCTTTAAATAATCTTTCTTCCTGATTTTTGTAAGGAGGTTATATGGTAAAAAAGAAGTCTATTAAGGATACGGGGTTAGTTCGAGATATTCCAGAGGGAATAAAGATTTTAGCAGTATTCTGTTTTATTGGAGCTCTTTTCTCTTTTATCGCAGGAGGGTTTTTATTCAGCTTCTCTGATAGTGTTTCTCAGAACGCAGATATTTTTATTCAGCAAGGAATCGATATTCCAAGCTCAATGGAATTAATCTTTCTAGGTATTGCTTTGTTAGGTCTTGCAATTTTGCAGTACATCGTTGCTAGGGATATCCTTAAATTAAAGAGTTGGGCACGAAATGTAGTCGTTGTTTTCTCAGTTTTTGGAATTATTACAGCTATAGCGAATTTAACAGAAAAATTCTTTGCTAGCGGAATATTCTCATTGCTCGTTAATCTGTTAATTATTTGGTATTTAACAATCAGAAAAGATACGAGAAAAGTATTCAAATAATTTTTATTTTTATCTAGCTGTTGGAGGCTTTCTCCGACATTTTTTCTTTTGAATTCCAGTTTTTATGTCCGAGAACCCAACCAAGTTTTATTAATGCAGTTTCAGATAGCATGTCTTCAAGAAAAATAATTCCCGTTTTTTTTAATTCTCTTCCAGAAGAATATACATTAGGATTTAATCTACCATAAATAGTTTGAGCTGTAGCACATACGGTTATTCCTTTTTGTATCGCTTTTTTTATTTTTGGAATCCAGTTTGTCGAGGAGAATTTTCCAGGAACTTGACCTAGTCCAGTAGTTTCGATGATCAATCCATTATAGCCTTGTTGTTCATAATATTCAATTATCGACGGGTCTTGCCCAGGATGAATCTTTATTAGTGTAACTTTGTCCTGAAATTTAGTATCGAGTTTTGGCTTGTTATTCGAACGCGCATTAAATGTTTTTAAAATTTTTAATTCTTGTGAAGTGATTTCTGCGATTGGAGTATCATTAACTATCTTGAAAGCATCTCTTCGTGAGGTATGCAACTTCCTAACTTTAGTTGCAGGCATTGCTACACAGATTTTATCGTCGGAATTTTTATGTCCAACTAAAGCTATTTCAGCTATATCTGATATTGCATATCTTGCTGAGCAGATTAGATTAAGTGCGGCATCTGTTGAAGCCCGATCTATGGAACGCTGAGAGTAAGTTAGAGCGATTGGTTTATTCAAATTTTGAATAAAAAATGATAGGGCGGCTGCGGTATAATGTAATGTATCAGTCCCGTGAGTTATAATTATTCCGTCGACAGATTTATCATTAAGATAAGGTTCGCATGTTTCGGCTAGTTTTTTCCAATCTGAAGGAGACATATCCTCGGAGAACTTCATAAAAGGGGTATCGATTTTTGTAACATTACATACATTCTTTATTTCAGGAGCGATGTTTAAAATATCTTCAGCGTCGGTAGGAATTACTCCTCCGGATTTATAGTCGAGTCTTGATGAAATTGTCCCCCCAGTAATTATAACCACAACATTTCTTAACTTAGGATTTTTTTCCAGGACAACTTCTTTTTTATCTTTTGGTTTAGCTTTCTCTAAAACTTTAGCATTAAGGATTTCTCCCTCCCGAATCCCGATATTATAACCTGATTCTAGTTTCAGCAGAATAACTTCCGAATCGTGCGACTCAAGAGCGTAGCCTTTCCACAACTTGCTTTTCGTTTGCAATGCTACTTTATCTCCTGGAGAAAATGTTTTTGTTTTCATGTTGTATTATTTTGTCCTTCCAATCTTTTAGTGTTAATCTGCGCATATCCTTGTCATGGAGCAGTTCCCCAGAAATTAATTTTAACAACAAATAAGGAGCTCCACATTGTTCGCATCTCGTTGAGCCTCCAAAGTTGCAACTGCCTTTTTCTTCCCAGAGGTTTAAACAGAATTTCAGTTCTTCAAGTAGGGTCTCTTTATTCATAATTTAATCAACATTGAAAGATATAAAAATGTTTGGAATCAAATTCCTATTAATCTCTCATAGCCTGAAACAATTTGGATTTCAACTACAAAATATTTTTAAAGAAATAGATACTATTCTATAACATGATAAAAGCTATTGTTTTTGATTTTGATGGAGTCCTCTTGGACACATATGAGAATCATTATCAGACTTATGCAAAAAAATATCAAGATCTTGATAGGGAGACTCATAAACGATTATTTGAAGGAAATATTCATGAAATGAGATCTAAACTTGTAGTTAAAGATGAAGCCCTTGATTATCCCAGCATATTAAGAAAGCATCTCCTTGGGCAAGGGATTGAGGACAATATCCCATTAACATTAAATAAACTCCAAAAGAAGTTTCCCTTATTTATTATTACATCACATAGAGAATCGATTTTAAAAAAATTTTTTGAAAAACAAAACTTGTCTGATTTATTTGATGATATACTTGGATTTGAAACACACAAAAAGAAGGAAGTCAAATTTCAATATCTCTTTGAAAAATATAACCTCAACAAAGATAATATTTTGTTTGTTACAGATACGTTAGGAGATATATTGGCAGCAAATAAACTTGGAATAAAAACAATAGCTGTAGATTTCGGGTTTCATGAAAGATGGAGACTTGAAAAAGGAAAGCCTTTAAAAATTATTTCTCAGTTCGAAGAAATTTTATCCTTAGTATAATATAATTTAGTTCTAACCCTTTTTGAAAGATATAAAAATGTTTGGAGTTGGCAAACATTTAAATACTAATGGTTACCATAAATATACTATTAGTAACCATGGTAAATAAAAAAAGAAAAGATACAGCAATTAAGGTAAGTAGATGGTTAGACGATGCCGTCAAGGGTTATATTTCTAATAGGAAAATTAGTGTGGAGTTTCCGTCGAAGCGAAATTTTGTCGACAAAGCTGTAATGCAATTCCTGGAGGAAAAAGGGGTAAAATTAAATGAATAATAAATTTAAGGAAAAGTTAGAACTAGCTAGAGAAATGTTCAACACTCTAGAAAGCAAAGGAATTGGACAAGCCTCAGAAATTGCGAAACGAACCTTTTATATCCAAGATAGATTATCAAATTGAATGCTTAGCAAAGCATAAAAAGGTTAGAGGTTTTAATCAGTTATGGAAAAGGCGTTCCCAATTAAGATTGGTCTGGAGATTCATGGGTATTTAGATACTTGTGAGAAATTATTCTGTATGTGCAAAACTGATTTCTTAGATGCTAAACCAAATTCTTTAGTGTGTCCAATTTGTACAGGACAACCAGGCTCAAAACCAATGGCACCGAATTCAGATGCTATAAAAAAAATGATTCAGATTGCATTGGTCTTCGGTTCAAAAATTAATTATTCAAATATTATTTGGCAAAGGAAACATTATAATTGGGCGGATTTACCAAAAGGTTATCAGACGACGATTTCTGGAATGCACGCGACGACAAATGCAACGAGTGGAAAATTTAAAGGAATTAATTTGACAGAATTGCATCTTGAGGAAGACCCCGCTCAATGGAACCCTGATTCAGGAAAAATAAATTATAATCGTAGCGGATTGCCGTTGATTGAGATAGTTACAGAACCAGAATTCAGCGACGCCGAACAAGTCATCGAATGGCTAAAGAGTTTGCTTTTATCATTAAGTTATATTAAAGCGGTTCGGAAGAATGCGGGAATTAAAGTTGATGTGAATGTTTCGACTTATGGCGAGAGAGTCGAGATGAAGAATTTGAATTCGTTGGAGAAGATTCGGAAGGCGATAGGGTACGAAATTCTTAGACAAGTTGAAAATCATGATAAGGGAATTGTTCAGACGAGAGATACCTTGGCGTTCGACGAAAAATCAGGAAAGACAATTAAGATGCGATCAAAGGAAGGAGCTGCAGATTATAGATTCATACCTGATCCAGATTTATCTATGATAAAAATAGATAAGAAAATTGTTAATAAAATCAAATCGGGTTTACCTGAAATGCCCGAAGTAAAACTGTCGAGGCTGTTAAAGAAGTATAAGGTTGGTGAAAAGGACGCGAAGATTTTGACGAAGAATTTGGAACTGGTAGAATTTTTTGAAGAACTTGTGAATCATTGTATAGATACTGTTAAGAATATGAGCTGGGTAACTATCGAGTTGTTGAGGGTTTTGAATTACAATAAGAAAACTCTCGAGGACGATGATGTAGAAATTTTACCATCGCATTTGGCTGAACTGATTAAGATGGTTGAGTCGGGGAAGATTACAGTTTTGAAAGGGAAGCAGATTATGAATGATTTTGTTCCGAAGTCGTTTTCGTTGGCTGAGCATAAGGGGGAGATTTCTAATATTGATGATTCGGCGATTGAGAATTTATGTAAACAAGTTATCTCGGAAAATGTTCATGTTGTTGATGAATATAAATCTGGGAAGGTAGCTAGTTTGAATTTTTTAATTGGGCAAGTTATGAGGTTGTCGGAGAGGAGAGCCGACTACAAGGAAACAACAAAGATTTTGAAAAAGATATTGGGAGGCTCGGAGTAATGGAGTGGTGGGTGGATTTTAAGATTGCTGGGGAGACTTTGAAGAAAATTATTGGGGATTGGGAGTAATGGGATTTTGGGAGGAGACAGTAAAAGAATTAAAAAAAACATGGACACTTTTTCTTTTCTTTGGTATTTTCTTTTTGATTGCTAGTGCGTTTATTAATGCAGGAGTAGATATTTGGATGAATAATAATGCTCAAGGAGATCCTTGCAGGGTAGATTTCCCAGTAGACGAATTTACATTTACTGGACTAAATGAGCATTTTCGTATAAAATATCTTTTGATTAATTTGAGAGATAAGGATTTGCAAATTGAGGGTATTGACGCTTATTGTTATTGGAATACTGAAGATGAACTTAAAGAGATTGAGGAAATAAAGAAATCTGTTACAAGCCCTCCTTCAATAGAACAGATTTCTGTACCTCGAGAGTTGTATAAAATTAATGCTTCTAGTTCGGAGTCCCGAGATTCCAATTGCAAATCTCCTGAAGAGGAAGGATTGTACAAGATTAGAATAATTGCTAGGACAACCGAAGGAAGCTGTGAGGGAATTATTCTGATGGAGGTAGAGGAATAATGAAAGATTTAGTAAGGAGGTAGTCAACGAAGAGAGATGATAATTTTGGAACACAGATTGCGATTATGATTTTTTTGTGTCTTGGTTTTTTAGGTTTTTTTAAATATGGTTTTAAATCTGGCAATCCCATGTTGGATGTTTTCCATTGGACTAAAGAATAATAATGAATGTTTTGCCGAGAATCAGAGTGCAATAATTCTTATAAAGCTGTATTGGGTTGTGTCAAGATGGAAATTAAATCAGAAAAAGATTTGCAAGAATTGATTAATAATAAGATTGAGGAAAGTACAACTTTGGAATATAAGTCTATGGATTCTTTAACTAACAATGCAGAGATAGCCAAAGATATTTCTGCTATGGCTAATTCGGAGGGAGGTCTAATAATTTATGGGATTAAGGAAGATGCTGAGAAATATCCAGAAGAAATAGAATGGTCTTCTGATAAGGGGTTGAAAGACAAGATAGACCAAGTTCTATCCTCTAAAATTACTAGGAAAATTGAAGGGTGTAATATTAAGGAAGTCCAATCTGATAGAGATAATAAGAAATTTGTTATAGTTGTTAATGTCCCAAGGAGTGATATTGCACCTCATCAGTCAAATAAATCTGTAGAAGTTAAGAAATATTATCGTAGGAGCAATTCTAGAATAAGAGAGATGGAACATGGTGAAGTAGAAGATTTATTTTTTGCGAGAAAGAGACCAAAGTTAGAGATTGAATTAAGAAGAACACCTACTAAAATTCCTGCTTATGAAATTATAATTCATAATAAAGGAAAAGTTTTAGCAGAGAAAATCTCCATAAAGTTTTTGATTCCCTCAGTGCTTAAAATAATTGACGATGCTTGGTCGAAAATAAAAGATGGATACACTCATAAGGGGTATGGCTATTCAGAATATCAATATACTGGAAATGAATATGTTTATCCAGAATTGCCGACATGTATTGGAAAGATTTTTCATTCAAAAGAAGAATGTGTGGTATCATTAGATATAGGATTTTTGATTGTGTGTGAGGATATGGAGATTAAAAGAGGGAAAATAATAATGGGGGATAGAAAGCCGACGGAAATAATATATTTAGAAAAAGGGGTTCCATTGCCCGATTGGGAATTTAAGGATGGATTTTATAGCATATATCATCAATAGTTATTAATTAAGTTGCTCAAGTCACATAAGATACTTTTAGGGTTACAGTGAACAATGGCGGACGGTACGACTACTTCTTCAAACCCTTCCAAATTATCGGTAACGAGAAAATTATTATTAAGATGACGTAAGCATACCATTGGATGCTCATTGCGTCGTTTAGAAATCTTGGCCATATTGTTAGAAGAAGGATAGTACATAACATTGTAGTTATTATCTTAGAATCTAATTCATACCATTTCGGCGTCCAAACAAAAACTAATACCCAAACTTCCTCTCGTATTCCTTATGATCTATCCAATCCAAAATAATCGTTATAATTACTGCCGTTCCTCCCCGTATAGAATAAATGAGTCTCCATGCTCCAGGTAAATTATATTTCCA
>JAGLIS010000011.1 GCA_023142835.1 Candidatus Pacearchaeota archaeon
CAGAAAGGATTTTCTTCAATATCATATAGCGCTTTTTTTAGTTGTTCTTTTAGAGGTTTTTCCTCAAACTCCTCAAATATTCTCTGTAGTTCTTTATTTACAAATTGCACTTCACAAGGCTTATCCATTTTTCTTTCCTCCCTTCCATGTTAGATGCGCCATCTCAAGTCTTTTCCTCGCCTCTTCCGGATAAAATATCCACCCTATTTTCCCCTCGCTGTCTACAGATATCTTTCCAGAGACTAATAGATAATCAATTATCGTGCTGTATGTTTGATACATCATCTTCTTAGGTAAATTCTCCCATAGTTGTTTTTTCTTGTATTCTCCATCGTTTTCTTGTATAAATTTTTCCACCATCAAGACAGTGTCTAATCTTGGAGACCTCGCAAAAGTTTTCTTTTCCATTGTCATTAATTTCACTCTTCATTCCCGCAATCTCCTAGGGCACAACCTTTCATAACCATAGTTATATCAACTGATATATCCTTATAAATCTTTGGATTCGTTGTCCAATTTATATGATAAACCTCTAAAACATTCACAACCTCCAACAAACTATATAAACTCAAATTCCTTTAATTTAGTATGATAGGAAAGAAAAGAAAAGGGGTAAAAATGTTTTGCGGAACTAAAGATAGTTGCAGGGTTTGTGAAGGGGCTGTGTACGGGCTTGGTTTTATTGGGGCAGCAGTCTATTACATATCTACGGCGACTGGTCTTTGGAGTGGGGTGGTGGGATTCTCGAAAGCAATAATCTGGCCGGCATTTTTAATCTTTGAAGCACTTAAGTTTTTAGGAGCTTAAGTTAATTTATAGAGGAAAGAAAGTTTTAAATAATTCTTTATCTTAATCGTATTGGAGGTGATGATATGAAGTGTTTTGAAAAGATGGTGAAGAAGCTCGATGTTTTGGATATTGGGTTGATTAAGTGGTCTGTTGCTGCATTTGTTTTATTTGTGATAACAATTTGGCCTGCTGCTATGACTTGGGTGCATTCAGTGAATCCTTGGTATTTTCTAATAGCATCTGTAGTTTTTGCTATCAGACCATGTTATAAGGCTTATTTGAAATAATCTTGTAAATGTTTAAATAGTATTAGTTCTTCTATAATAGGTGGGCTTGGGATTTTTTATTATATGGTAGTTTATACTTGTTAGCTTAATAGAGGTTGCAAATAAGAAAATTTATAAGAAGGTTATTATAAGATGTTAGATGATTTCAATAGAAAATTTTAGAAAAAACTTAGGGAAGCGAGTAATACTTGGAAGAAATATAAGAAATGCTGATAGACTAGAAACAACAACACTTTATTTTTTCTCAGGAGTTATTAATGAAATATTTGAATATTCAGTTTCTGCATCACATGACAATGATTATGGAATCAAATTTACAGATGCAAGGCTTTCTGGTAAAGGAGGCACAACGTGTGTAACTGAGCATAAAACACTTTATGAAATCCCTTTAAATGTACTCACCGGGGAGATGAAGAGTAATGAACTGCGAGGATATTTAAAGAAATCCCCAGATTACAATACTCAATGGGGTAATAGGGATGATCACATCGAAGATATAGTCAATAATTTAGATACAATTGTAGAAAATTATCAAATAGGATAAAAATGATTTTTGGATAGATATTTTTAGATTCCTTCTCAATTGAAACTAATATCGAAATTTAGTGAAGTTGTGGGTGGAGTACAATAAGGTATAGTTTAATTTTTTGTTATGTGTTTTAGAGCTTTGCGAGATTGTCTTAAACTAAATCTGAGAAAAGTTCAGTAAGGGTTTCTAATGTCAAAAATCTAGGACTTAGATGAGGGTGTTCAAATTTTTTAACGAGTTCTAATTCTTTTGGTCCAAAGCAATAAACTTTGTCTTTTGCTAAGTAATCCCTAGGAGGAATAAATTCTCCAAGACAATAAATTTTATTATTTAATTTCCAATATCCATAAGACTTACTGTGATTTGGATTAAATTCTAATTTTGGTCTTTCAGTTGACTTCATAATATAGTTATAACTATATAGTAGTATATAAATCTTTAGATTGTAACTTCTTATGTCCTGAAACAGGACAGTACTAGGTTATATAATTACTAAAAATCAGAAAAGGGATAAAATCCCTAAAAAAATAAAAATTTACTAGACAGAATCTAGATTTAATCTCGTGAAGCGTTGTCTCGTGGAACCATTGGTTTGGCCTCACTTACAGTTAACTTTCGTCCTTCGAGTTCTTTTTCGTTCATTTCCGAAATAGCTTTACCAGCTGCTTCATCATCCGCGATTGTTACAAAACCGAAACCTTTTGATCGACCCGAGTATCTATCTTTAATAAGAACTGCTTCTTCAACAGTAAAATTTGCAAAAAGTTCTTTCAAACCATTTTCATCAATAGACCAAGGTAAATTACCTACGTATAATTTCATTATTTCCTCCCGTATTATTTAATAATTTTAATAGAATTCTCATATATCTTTATCTTGGTCCGCCTTACGTAATTTTATAGAATTAAGGGTTTTTAAAGTTACTGCTACCAAACTTATCAAAAAGCAAATTCCATGATAATTCCTGCAATGAATATAAATATTAAAATAGCAGCGATAGGCAATATAATCGGCATCTGAATTTCGGGGTCTTTCCCATTTCGTGTCTGTGTTTTCGCTTTTCTACCTATTAAAATTACCAGTATCCCTGTCAAACCTCCAGAAATTACTCCTCCGATTCCCAAAATTGAAACAAATCCTATAAGATTAAATCTTGAAACCAAGAGATATAAAATCAAAGGAACTAGAGATGTGAAAAAGAAATTAATTGTTTTCGAAGTTTTTAAATCGTATTTGAATGTATCTCGAATTGAATAGGATAGTACGAAATAAGATGTGAACATTGTAAATATCCCGAGAACGGTAATGAAAGGTCCAAAGGATAATGTTGCAACTTCAGTTACATTCTTCCCAAGGATTCCTACAAAGATTAAACTGAATAAAATATATAGGAATATTGGAATGATAGTTCCGATAACAATTGCTTTTTTGAATAATTTTTCTTTACCTTTTATCTCTTGACGAAGTTCAGGTATTGAGGTAAACCCTAAGAGAGCAAACATAATTACTCCTATTGGTAAAGCGAAACTTGGAAGATTAAATGTTAAAAGATTCGATGGTTGAACTTGTGGAACGAATTTAATGAAAATGCCTAAAATAATTACTATTATTCCCATAACTCCCCATGTTTCAATTTTCTTTAACCCCTTAAGTCCCTCCCTTAATAATAATGTCATAACTATCCAGAATGCTATCCCAAAAAATATCGGATTAACATTGCCAGGAATTAATCTTGAGAAACTTTCCCCTTCACCTATGAGATATGCTAAAAGTGCGGAATAAATTCCAAAGAGCATAGCAAAAAACATTGCATACTTTCCCCAAGGTCCTAAATATTTCTCAGAATATCCTGGAAGTTGATGTATCCCTTTTGTTCGAAGTGTAATTTCCCCCAATACGAGATTAACAAAAATCATTACAGCACCTAGGGCAATAAGCCAAAATAATCCTATTAAAAATCCAGACTGTGCAAAAACATAAGGAATACCGAGGATTCCTGCTCCGATTATCGTACCTGTTAAGGTAAATGTTGTCGCCCAGAATTTCTTATCCATAGATTTCTTTCTTTTTAGAAAAAAGAAATTTCTCGCAAGTAGAAAAACTTATTTTCCAAAAATTCTTTGAGTATTTAATTTTTGCAATGGGAAATCACCTAAGTTATTTGGAGTAAATATTGTTTTTAAGGTTTTGGAATTTTCCTATCTCAAAGCTTCTATCCCAGGTAATCTTTCTCCAGCAATATAATTCAACAAAGCTCCCCCAGAAAGACTAACATGACCAAACCTTTTTTTAGGAAGTTTATATTTTTCAATAGTATCACTCAAATGCCCTCCACCAACCAAACTAAAACCCTTCGACGAAGCAATAGCTTTCAATAAAGAAACCGTCCCCTTAGCAAACCTTTCATCCGAAGAAGAACCTGCAGGCCCTTTCATATAAATCGCCTTAGCCTTTTTTATTTCCTCAACATATTTCTTTATAGTTCCTTCCCCAATATCCTCAATCTCATACTCCAACGGAAAATCCTTCAACAAAAATTCCTTCCTAGAACTATCTTTAATCACAGCAAAATCTATCGGAGTTTCAACATTTTTTAATTTCTTTTTTAATTTCTTTTTAAACTTTTTATAATCTCCTTTAACAAGAACATTATCTTCCAAATATCTATTTTGATATCCTAAATCCTTTCCATTAGCGACGAGACACATTTGACCAAATAATCCACAAGCTAAAACTTTGTTCCCTTTCAAAAGTTTAATATTAGATTCTGGCTTAGCCCCTCCAAGAATATAAAGACAATTTTTCATAGAAACTTTTTCAAGAGCTTTTAATTCCGCTTCAACTAACGGGCCAATACAACTATCCATATTTTTTGGAAAACCAGTAATAGAAGTATGGTCTCTGTGACATACAGAAAAAGCATCATTAACATACAAATCAAATAGAGGCGATAAATTTTTCAACAAAACATTATTTTTCTTCCCCGGATTAAACTCATCCTCGACAAACCTAACGTTATCAAGAAGAATCACCTCACCACTCCTAAGTTTCCCTATCGCTCTAATCGCCTTTTCCCCACAAACATCCTCGATAAATTTCACCCTAGTATACTTACTCAACAATTTCGCATGTTGTTTTAGACTAACAAAATCTCTTTTCCCAGAATTACCTTGGTGTGCTAATATTACAATCTTTGCTTTCTTCTTCTTAAGCTCTAGAATAGTCTTTGAAGCTTCAATAATCCTTTCTGACAAAATAATTTTTCCTTTAGAGACATCAGAATTAATATCTGCCCTTAACAAAATCAACTTATCTTTTACATCAAAATCATTTAATGTTTTCATTAGCAAAAACCTTTAGGTTTTTGATCAGCAAGGGCTTTGCCATTGCATAATCTTAATTTAACTTTTTCAAATATTTTCATTTTAACATTTTAAGAAAATCAATCACTCGACAACTATACCCGTATTCATTATCGTACCAAGAAAGAACTTTAACCATATTCCCATTTGCCTTAGTTAGTTTAGAATCAAAAATAGAAGAATGAGAATTTCCTATCACATCTGAAGAAACGATTTCGTCCTCGGTATATTCCAAAACTTCCTTTATTTTCTTGGCTTCGTCTTTTATTACCTTGTTTATCTTTTCTACTGTTACAGATTTTTTTAGTGTTGCTACGAAATCAGTAATACTTCCACAGGCGACTGGTGCTCGAATTGCCATCCCGTCGAGTTTTCCTTTGAGATTTGGAATCACGACAGATACAGACGTTGCTGCACCCGACGACGTTGGGATTAAATTTATTGCTCCTGCCCGGGATCTTCGGAGTTTTTTATGTGAAGTATCTAAGATATTTTGGTCATTTGTATATGCGTGGATTGTGGTCATGTATCCTTTTTCTATTCCAAATTTATCGTCGAGGATTTTTATGACAGGAGCTATACAATTCGTAGTGCATGATGCGAGAGAGATTATCTTATCTGTTTTTTTTAAAATATTCTCATTAACACCCAAAACAATTGTAGCATCCACATCCTTTCCAGGTGCAGAAATTATAACTTTTTTCGCCCCCGCAGTCAAATGTTTTGAAGCACCTTCCCGATTTGTAAAAACTCCAGTGGATTCAATTACCACATCAACACCCAATTGTTTCCAAGGAAGTTTTTCTGGACTTCCCTCGGATGTGACAATTATTTTTTTACCACCTACTTTAATAAAATTCTTTCCAGATTCAATCTTCTTATCATAAACACCGTACACAGAATCATATTTTAATAAATAAGTCATCGACTCAATACCTGACATATCATTTATAGCAACGACGTTAATACCTTTCTCAATCGCCCTCCTAAAAACAATCCTGCCAATCCTGCCAAATCCGTTTATAGCTACTTTCATTTTACCTCTTACCCTTTTAACTTAATTCAAATTAATAAAGCTTTCTGCTAAATGTAGTTTAAGCAAACACAGATAAACGAAAAAAATCGTGAAGGTTATTATTTTTAGGTGAAGAATAAATAATTAATTGTTATATAAAACTCCATTATAACCTTTGGCATATCTCGTAATACCTTCTGTAGTATTAGATATTATTATTTTATTTTTATCTTTTGGATAAAGGACCACATTTATATTATAAGTATAAATGTTATTTTCTAATCTTTTCTTAAATTCCATTTTTAATTTATCTCCATCTTTAAGCTGGGCATGTAAGATCCTATAATTTAATAAAAAGCAGTCCTTCAAAAAACCATTTCCTAAAGATTCTTCTATTGAATCTGAATCGTTTACAATCCTTTCTAATTCTTTCCTTGCTTGATCTTGGGAAATATGCCTTTCCATTAACGTTATCATTAAAATAATGTATACTAATTCTTTTTAAATTTTATTGGACTGAAAAATATATCATGATGGTGCATAGATTGAGACGAGAAGTTAATCATTTTGTGCTAAGATTAATTTATGGGATAGCATATTTTATTTAGAGGTAACATTTATAATGATTATAGATTAATAAAATAAATAGGTAAAATGGTGACAGTAAAATCTTCAGGTAATAGAAATTTAATCGCAGGGGTTATCCTAATATTTTTTATCTTAAGCATAAATCTTCCAGTAGTTTCGGCACAAAATGATGAAGTAGTCTTACATTTCTTTTATGGGAAAGGATGTCCTCACTGCGGATCTGCATTAGATTTTTTAGACGAGCTCGAAAAAGATAATCCTTTTTTGGTTGTTGAAGAACACGAAATTTATTTCGACCAAGAAGAGAGAAAATTGTTTGAACAAATAATTAAAGCCTTCGGAGAAGAAATTGAGGGTGTCCCGACAATTTTTATTAATGATAAAGTTGTTGTAGGGTTCAGTAATTCTATTGCTGAATCTATTAGGGATGAAGTTGCCTTATGTCTCAAGGAAGGATGTGAGGATCCAATTAACAAAGTAACTAATGAAGAGGTTCTCCAAAAACTAACTTTACCTGCAGTTATTTTAGCTGCAATTATCGATGCTATTAATCCTTGCGCGTTTGCGGTTTTAATACTTCTAATGTCTACAATTCTTATTTCAAGGGATAGAAGGAAGGCATTATTTTCAGGACTAGCATTTTCGGCGTCCATTTTTATTTCATATTTTTTAATGGGTGTTGGATTATACTCGGCTATTCAAGCTACAGGTATAAGCCATATTTTTTTTGTTGTCATCGCTGTTCTTGCAATAGTTCTCGGATTATTTAATCTAAAGGATTATTTGTGGTATGGAAAATGGTTTGTTATGGAAGTTCCGTTGAGCTGGAGACCGAAATTGCAATCTTTGATTAAGGGAATTACGTCTGTTCCCGGGGCTTTTGCCACCGGTTTTTTAGTAAGTTTATTCTTATTACCTTGTACCTCGGGACCTTACATAGTTATCTTGGGATTATTGGCTCAAGCAACCACCAAGGTTTATGCTTTATTTTTGCTTGTAATTTATAACTTAATTTTTATTTCCCCAATGATTTTTATCACCTTTGCAATTTATTTTGGGTTAACTACTGCGGAGAAAGCGGAGAAGATGAGAAAGAGGAAATTGAAAATATTGCATTTGATTGCAGGGATAGTTATGTTATGTTTGGGGATTGGAATGTTGATTGCGATAAAGTTGGGGATGATTTGAGGTTTGGGATAAGGGAACTTTATAACGAAGCATAATTTTAAATACCTGTTATTTACTCAATAATTTATGAGAAAAATCTGGATCCGCCCTAGATATCAAATTAGGAGAACTTGTAGGAGAAGTTATTGGATTTTATAATTCTAGAGATACTAATGGAATGAAAGAAACGTTTGAATTGTACAAAAATCAGGAAGTTGAAAAAATTAAGGGGAAAATACCTGTTTGTGAGGCAACTTTGTTGGCAAAAAAAACTTATATGATCGCTGCAGAACTTGCTGATGCCCATATAGGGGAAGAACTAAGTAAAACAACTCAAAATTCATATTTTTTACAGAATGCTATTAAACAGGTTGGTCAAGGACCGATTAGTCAATTTACTAAAAAAACCATAGATTATCAACCATTTGATCCGAGTATGAATTAAAACCCAAATTATTTCTTCTTTTTGACTATCCTTGATTATGTGTGGTGGCGAGCGAAGTGAAGCAATTTTTTATTCTGTGTTAAGAGAATAGGAAGTTTCCGTTAGATTTGGTTTGAGTTGATTGCGGTTAGGCTAGGGATGATTTGATTTTTGGTTTGAATGGGTTGAAGAGTTAAGCAACGAAGAGTTTTGATTTTCTCATACATCGATTTTAATCAATGTTTGCTGAATAAACGAAGAGAATTCGTAAATATGAGTGGAGCGACTGCAAGGAGAGAAACCTATTAAAACCGGTTGTACTCTCTGATAGGGATTGGTTTTTAGTGCAACATTCCGAAGAACAAAGTCCGAAAAAATCAAAGTAAAATTTTCGTTTCCAATCAACAACCCACCATTCGCTTCGCTCATTTCGCAGCAAGCTGCGGGGTATGAAATTCGAACAGCTTGAGATTCTTTTCGTTCCTTCCCTGATTTCTCACATAATTCCTCACTTGCTCTAACGCCCTTCCGTCGCCAACAGTATCGATATGCCCTCCATCACTCCAAAATTCCCCTCCCCAAAGTTCCTCTTCCTTTATTTTCGGAAACTTCTTAAAAACCTGAATCGCCAAAATACTTTTACAAATTTGCATAATCCTCGACGGTGAATACCTCGGTGCACCCTCAACAACGACGTGAACATGATTTTCTTCGTGCCCAATAGCATCAAAAAAAACAAAATACCTTTCTTCAATTCCACGACAAATTTCCTTCATGAACTCAAAAACCTCGTCACTGACAAGACTTTTTCGATACTTCACCACAAAAACCATGTGATACCGAATCCGATATGAACAATGAGAAGCTTTACGCAATTTCATAAAAAAGCTAATACTAAAAACTAGTTAAGCTTATCGCAGCAAGCTGCGGGGTATTCACCCAAAGGGGAATAAATCTCAAAATCTCTGATTTTAACTAAATATCCAAAGGACTAGAGGTGAGAACCCCCACCATATCAGTATAAACTTTAGAGCGATAACTGAGCGAAAAATTTAAAACTATCTTGGCTATTTAGTTCATAGAATAAGATGTTAACTGAAGAAATAGATTTTTGGGATGGATTAATAGAAAAATCAAGAGATTTAGATTTAGCAAGAAAGTTCTATCCAAAAGCAGGCAGACCTGAAAGAGTAAAAGAAGTTTTCAAGAGTGCGGCTAGAAATCTAGTAAGTTATGATATTCTACTACAACATAAATTTGAAGAGGGAGCATATAGACCAGAATTAACAGATGATGAAGTAGGACAAATCGCAAGAGAAGAAGTTCAGCGTGATGTTAAAGATGAATATTTGGAGGGAATATTCAAGAAATTGGATTTTCCTGTTTATGCTCAAGCAAATTTCTCAGATGAACAAATGGGTGGTTTAGTCAATAAAGTATTAAAAAAAGGAGCACAAGGGTATAATCCAGGAGAACATCCAAGAAAATTTGCTAAAGAGTTGGTAGAATTTCCAGCTATGCACGAATGTCCTGAAGAAGTATCTTTTACTTATGCTGTTTTTGATGATTCAAGATATCAGAGATTTGCTAAACCAGAATTAGCAAGGAATGTGGTAACATTAAAGGTATTTCATGATTTGCTTTTAGGGAGATTTGGAAAAGCATCTGAAACTAGAGAGGAACATCAACAACATTATGATAGTGATTTGGCCTGCCAACTTGTTAGTGATTTTATTGAACATGAAGCATTTACTGAAGAGAATTATTCATTAGAATATCTTGTCGCAGCTAAAAGGAGTGCATTTGGAGATTTATTCCCAAAAGATATTGACAGAAGAATTGAGCAGAGGGCCAAAGAGTTTGATGATTATGTAGAACAGCATAGAGCTGAAATTCGTGAAGATTTTGATATTCAACAAGCAAGGAATAGTTATCTTGCTGGATATATGCGTCTAACTCTTGTAAGAGATATTACTGATTATTTAGATGGAAAAATAGAGCTATCTCCAACGCAAGAGATGGACAAAGCAGTTTTAACATTTAGAAATGGGCATGTTAAACAACAATATGCTCAAAAGAGAGGTTTACCATATGAAAAAAATTTATCATATGAAAAAACAACAGCACAATTATATGCAGATGGATTAAATAGAGCATTTGATGAAGCAGAAGACACATTTGGGATATTGGTTGGAATGAAAGTATTGGGAGAACTTTTAGGTAATCAAGAATATGTTGAAGGAATTGGAAAAGAAAAAGTTCGAACAATATTAAATGAACGAACTGCAAAAGCAATGCAAGATGGTAAAGCTCATGTTGTTTATGCATTGAGATTTGGAACTAATTTGAGTCAGAATAATAGACATCCTGCTGTATCCCATTTTAATGAATATGTGAGTGTTGATAGAAGTAATTTATTAGAATCTATGGTTTCATCAGTAGATTGGAATCCTGAACATCTATTATCAGATAAATATGATTTTGGTTATGATAATCTTACATCTGCTGGAACAAGCGAAGTTGATGATGCTTATGAATTATATCAAACAATTCAGCAAGATGGAGGTAGATTACCATCAGATGAAGTAATAAGAAAATTAGTATTCTTAAAAATGGCAATGCATGTAAAGGAACATTACGAAGGTAGCGGAATGAGGGCTGTTGTAGATGTTTTTGAAAATCCTGCGAATTCTGAATATATCAATTCAGACCAAACGGGAAGATTATTGACTAAGTTATTTGATGATTATTGGGAGAAACGTAGAATTGATGGTTTTATGGAAGCAGAAGCAGTTCCATATTTTTATGTTTTAGCAAGTTCAAAATTAGGAACGTTAGTAGAAGGTGATCAAAGATTAGCTCCATACTTTAAACTTCATCAATTTATAGAAGCTTAGTAAAGATATGTAGTATTCTTGTGCAAAGCACAAGTTGGGGTTCTCGCTTCTTTTTTCTTAAGAAATGGAAATTTTATTGAGTTTAACATAAGATTATTAATAATAAATTATTGGTAATCCTCTAATTAGTGCATAAATAATAGTTTTGTTTCAACTTTATTTCAATTTAAATAACGGCCTACCCCAAATAAATCCCAACCTTCCCTGGCTTCGCCCTCTTCGCCTTCCCTTCAGGGTCAAATTTCTTAGAATCATTAACTGCAAAAACTTTGACTTCTTTTCCAATCGCTTTTCCAATTTTTCCAGTGTCAATCTTTCCTAATTCAAATGGCATCACATAAAGATAAACAACTTTCCCAGTTCCAACTTTCTCAAGAACATATTTTATATCCTCAATAATCTTCGAATTCAAATCTACACCTTTCTCTTTTTTCTTCTCTGACTTTTCAACTTTCGGCCATTTACTTAAGGAAATAAAATCGTTATTCCCCAGTTTTTCCCAAAGCTCCTCGGCAATGTGCGGACAAATCGGACTAAGCAACTTCAACGAAATCCCGAAGTCTTCTTTAGAAACTTCTTTCTGTTCGGCCAAGAAATCAAACAACTCTTTCAATTTAATAGTCGCTTTCCTATATTGGAAATTTCCATAGAATTCGGTGACATCCCTAGTTGTCGAACTTAACTTAGAGATAAAATCTTCAGAACTTTTTCCAAACTTTATATTTTCTGAAATACTAAAAATCTTCTTGATAAATCTTAAACTTCCCTGAATTCCTTTGTCCGACCAATCTCGAGGTTTATCTGGAGCTGCTAATGATAATAAAAAATATCTCGCACTATCCATCCCGTATTTCTTAGAAATCTCGTCGGGATTGATAATATTTCCTTTAGACTTGCTCATTTTTTCTCCATCAGAACCATGAAGCATCCCTTGATTAAATAGTACTTTAAACGGCTCATCAAAATCTAAAAACTTTAAATCTCGGAGAACTTTGGTAAAAAATCTAGCGTAAATTAAATGCATACACGCATGTTCCGCCCCCCCAATATATTGGTCAACAGGTAACCACTTTTTAATCTTCTTTATATCAAAAGGTTTTTTCTCATTTTTATTATCTGGATACCTCAAAAAGTACCACGAAGAATCAAAAAACGTATCCATAGTCTCGGTTTCTCTTTTTCCAGCACCGCCACATTTAGGACATTTAACATTAATCCATCCTTCATTCGTCTCTAAAGGATTACCCTTACCAAATTTAACTTTCTCTGGTAAAACCACTGGCAAATCTTTTTCAGGAACAGGAACAAGACCACATCCCTCACAACGAATAATCGGAATCGGCGTTCCCCAATATCTTTGCCGACTAAATCCCCAATCTCTTAATTTATAATTAACAACTTTTCTTGCCTTGCCTTGTTTTTTTAACCACACTGTTATTTTTTCTTTTGCTTTAGTATTATCTAAACCATTGAATTGTCCAGAATTAATTAAAGTACCAGGACCTGTGTAAGCTCCATCAACTTTTCCATTCACAAAATTATTAACAAATTCTTCATATCCTTCATCAAATGATTTATTTTTAGGAAGTTCTAGATTAAACCCCTTCTTTGAAGGTTTGATTACTTCAATAATCTTGATTTCATTATATTTCCTAACAAAATCTCTATCTCGATGATCGTGAGCGGGAACCGCCATAACCATTCCTGAACCATAATCAGCGACGACAAAGTTTCCAGCATAAATTGGAATCCTCTCGCCATTTACAGGATTAATCGCGTAACTCCCAGTAAGAACTCCCTTCTTTTCTAGTTCTGCCATTTCCTTTTCAGAAACCGAGCCAACATTTTTTAGAAACTCCTCGACTTCCTTTTTTTGCTCGTCGGTGACTATGCTCATTAATTTCTCATGTTGGGCGGAAACTACCATGAATGTTACTCCGAAAATCGTGTCTGGACGGGTTGTGAAAATTGGCCATTTAACACCATTAACCTCAAAATCAATCTCCGTCCCCTCACTTCGTCCAATCCAATTTTTTTGCATCGCTTTAATCTTCTCTGGCCAATCAAGTTTATCAAGGCCATTAAGAAGTTCGTCTGCATACTTCGTCGTCTTCAAATACCATCCTTCTAATTGTCTAATCTCAATCTTAGAATCGCATCTCTCACAAATTCCTCCTTGAGCCTGCTCATTTGAAATAATTGTATTACATGAAGGACACCAATTAACCGAAGCTTTCTTTCTATAAATCAACCCTGCCTCTAAAAACTTTAAAAAGAAATACTGGTTCCATCGATAATATTCAGGATACATTGTAGCCAGAGTCTTCGTCCAATCATAACTAAGCCCCAACTCTTTCATCTGTCGAATATAATTCTTTATTGCTTTTTCAGTAAATGGTTTGGGATGCTCACCTGCTTTAATTGCTGCATTTTCAGCTGGAAGACCCAAGGCGTCAAAGCCCATAGGATATAAAACCTCGAAACCATTCATTCTCTTAAAACGCGCCATTACATCTCCGATAGAATAATTAAGTGCGTGACCCATATGAAGTCCCGACGCTGACGGATACGGAAACATTTCCAAGATGTAATATTTTTCCTTCTTAGAATTATCATTAACTTTGCCTGAAGCCGAGGGTACACCTTGAGTGCAAAAAATTTTCTCCTTCTCCCACTTACCTTGCCACTTTTTCTCAATCTTTGCAAAATTAATTTCTATCATAGAAAAACCTACCAATCAAACTTTTAAAACGTTACTCTCACTTAGAAATTCTTCCTTACCAGTTTTCATATCTTTAACCCTAAATTTCTTTTTACTAATCTCTTCCTTCCCGATAAAGATAACTTTCTCAATTCCCTTAGAATTAGCATAATCCATTGCCTTCCCGATAGATTTATCCAAAAGTAAATTCACCGAAATCCCCTTACCTCTCAAATTCTCAGCTAATTGTATCGATTCATTATCTTGCCCTATAGAAATAATTTGAATTTTAGTTTTATCTCCATCAATCTTTGACAATAAAGAGATTGGCTCTAATCCAAAAGTAATTCCTGTAGATTGAACATCTCCGACAAGATAACTTCCTCCGCCACAAAGCGAAACGTCTAAATCTTTTGACCAAATTTCAAAAATAGTCCCATTATAATAAGATAATCCTCTAGCCAAAAATGGTTTAAACTCAACTTTAAATCCGTAAGCCTTACAAATATTTTTCAATTCTTTAATCTCTTTATAAAAATTATACTTCTCAAATTCTTTTTCCGATTGTTCAAATATCTTAAGAAGTTTTTCGGCTCCAAATTTTTTGAGATTATCAGCTACTTCCTTTCTTGAAAGCTTATCTAACTTATCTAATTCTCTAATCACTTGGTCTCGATTCTTTTCTTCAATTTTTTCAGTTACTAAAATTTCATTAATCAACTTTCTATTATTAACATAAATCTTCACAGGCATATTCAATTTCTCAAAAATATTTTTCCCAAGTTTCAAACATTCCACTTCATCTTTTACACCACTCCCGACGACATCCGCATCACATTGAATAAATTGTCTTAGTCTGCCTTTCTTTATTGGCTCATCTCTAAAGTTATATCCTATCTGATATCTTTTGTAAGGAAGTTTTTGGTTCTTGGATATTCTTTTTAATTGGAATGTAAATTCGTATCTTAGTGCGAGTTTTCGTTTTCCTCTGTCTTCTAATTTGAAAACGTCTCTCACAGCCTCGTCGTTAGGGTTGTCGCTTTTAACAAATTCTTCGAATTCTATTATGGGTGTCTCGGCAGGCTCGAAGCCGTAAAGTTCAAACTGTTCTTGAATAATTTTTTTTATCTTTTCTCGTTTCAGGGCTTCGTCCCCGACGAAATCTTTAAAGCCTTTTACTGTTTGTATGTTCATTTTATTTTTTAATCCTTTCAAGTTTATTTAACCTTCGATTAAGTTCATCATATTTTTTCTTGTTATTCATATCAAAAATCCATTCAACAAATATCATTGCGGGAAAAATTACAACTAATGTAAAAATCAGACCTTCGACGGTTAATCTCTTAATTTCTTCAAAAGCAAGGTCAAAAAAAATCCCGTGAATTATAACTCCTACTGAAACAAAAAAAGAAAAAACAAATAATATTAGTATCTGTTTTCGTATAAGCTCAAATGACTTTATCATCTTTTTTTAAGACAAATTAACATTAAAAATCTTTGTAACTTACTTGATAGGTGGAAGCCGAGAATCTACTCACAATTTGCACCTCGTAAAATATTTATTTTTATTTTAGTCATTTTACTCGGAGCGAATCGCTCGCTCGGGCCGTCCCTCGTTCGATAGGTGGAAGCCGAGAATCGAACTCGGGCCATCCGGACCACAACCGAACGTTCTACCACTAAACTACATCCACCATAGTATGATATTTAATTGAAAATTCGGTATAAAAAGTTTCGCAATAATGTATTTTTTATCTTAAACAACTATAAATTATTATTACTTCAGAAATAAGTTTCAATAGTCCCAATTTAATTTGATTAAAATGAATAGAATTAGTATATATATATAATTTAATCAAATATACAAGGTGGAACTCCTGTAGAAATAAAATCTTCTTGAACTAAGAAAAAATCAATTATTCTGTTTTCAGGAAATGTTTCCTCAATCTCCTGTTCAATCCCTCTAACCTCATAAGGATTATCTACAAAAATTCCAAACTCAATAAACGGATCTCCTAAATAATCTAATAAAAAAGAAACTTTTGGATGAGATTCCAAATATAAATATAATTTAGATCTGTTTTCAAGATTCTTATTTTGAATAAAAAATACAAATTGATATTTATTTAATTTTGATAGGTTAACAAAAATAGAGTATTTTAGTATATATCCTGATTTTTCAAGGTTCTTTATTCTTTTAATAATTGCTGGTGCAGATATATTAATTTTTTTGCTTAATTCAATAGAGGTTATTCTTGAGTTTTTTGACAACTTTTTAAGGATAAATTTATCCTTAGGATCAATTTTATAATCCTTATATTTTTCATGTTTTTTTATTGGAGTAGAATTAAAATATTTTTCATAATAAAATTTAGTTGTTTTATAGAATTCAAATCTATGATCTACAATCCATTCCTTAAATTTTATGTAAATTTCTTGAAATCTTTCTTCAATTTCTGTATTGTTTTTACCATAAATCGCCATTCCTAAACTCCAAAGACCGCAATGAGTTCCAGCCCAAGAGATGAAGTCAGACTTTTTTATGTATTCTATAAATTCTTTTTCACGGCTTGCTTTAATTCTTACGAAAAATAATGCAGATACATAACCAAGTTTAACAGCGTCTATTTCTGTGAAGAAATCATGGATAATTTCTTTTTTCTTAAGGTTTTTTATTCTATAATTTAATACTTCTCTTGAAACTCTACATCTTTTAGCCAGTTGAGTATAAGGAATCCTAGAATTTTTAACCAATTCTACAAGGATTTTGTTATCAATTTTATCCATATTTAACATAATTAAACTATTCGAATATATAAAGTTTATTATTGTAAAAATTTATCTAATAAATTTTATCTATTTAATATTAAATGTGTATTTATGATAGATAAGGATTTAATCAAGAAACTTGGAAGATTAGAAGGCGATGTGAAAGTTGTAGATAAAAATATCCAAAATATCTCTAAACATAAGGAATTATTGAAGTACCACTGGCTGAGTGATCCGGAATATGATTTAGAAAGTTTATCTAAGGAGGACTTATTGATTTTTCTTTTGATATTGGATGGAACTAGTTTTTCATATTGGGGAGAGCCAAATTGGAAAATAAATTATAAGGGGGAAAATATCAATGGAGCTAGAGGTATGATATTATCTCTCCGAATAGCAGTTAAGAGTGGATTATTAAAACTGGATGCCCAAAGTTTATCGATTATTAAAAGGGAAGAATATAGAAGAATATTTAATGGTGGAGTAGAAATTCCTTTGTTTGAAGAGAGATATCAGATTATAAGGGAGATAGGAAATGTATTGATAAGGGAGTTTGATGGAGATATCAAGAAGCTAATAAAATTGGCGAGGAAAGATGCTTTAAAACTAGTGAGAATTCTAATCGAATACTTTTATTTTTTTGAAGATTATTCACATTATGAGGGCGAGATCATACACTTTAATAAAAAAGCACAATTATTTGTTTTGGATTTTTATAGATTGTTTGGAGGAAAAGGTTTAGCAAATTTGAGAAATGTAAGAAGATTAACTGCTTGTGCAGATTATAAACTTCCACAGGTACTCAGAAGATTAGGGATACTTGAATATTCAGAGAGTTTAGCTAAAAGGATAGACAATGATATTTTCCTTCCTTCTGGAAGTTATGAAGAAACAGAAATTAGGATAAAAACATTATATGCTGTTGAGGTGATTAAAAAATATCTTAAATTAAAATTAAATATGGATGTTGATAGTCACGAGATTAATGAGCTATTATGGATATTAGGACAGGAAAAAAATCTAAATGATAAACCTTATCACAAAATTAGAACTATAAAATATTGAATAAATGAAACTGATTAGAGAGGATTTTAAATTGTTTTTAGGCTACGAATAAATTTAATGGAAGAACAATACTTTATTATAGAATGCTTTTAATTTAATATCCACCATAAACTTCCAGCTCTCTCGAGTAGCCGTTGTGATTAAAGTCGAAATTAAATATGAATAAAAATTCTGACATTGCTCGGATTCCTAAGCCTGCTTCTTTGGTTAATTTATATAGATATTCGACGAAACAGTTGGGGCAGATATATGTGTTGTTCTTTCCGCATGCGACGCATTTTTTTGATTTACCGTCGATGTATCTGTGAGTTTTTAGGAATCTATCTAATTTTGTTCTAATTTTTGTTTCGTCTTGGGGGAATTGTTGAATCCATTGTTTGAAACCTTTTGCGATACAATTTGGACAGAGAGGGTGTTCTATATTCTTTCCACAGGATAAACAATCTTCGTGGATTACTTTGATGCAAGGTGTCTCTATAGCGACACATATTTTCTGTTTCATTTGAAAAGTTTGTGTCGCGAAATTATAAGAACTTAATAAAGACGGTATTAGTCCACACTAGAGAGATACAAGAATTCAAGATATACATTCTCTTTTGTGTTTGCATAATTTGAGTAAGAGTTAGAAGTTTATATAGTTTTCGGGTTATTTTATTTTTCATAATTATTATGTTAACATAAATATAAAAAAGCTCTGAAACCAAAAGGAACTGCTCAGGTAATTATAAAAGTTATGAGATTTACGATAATTTTGTAAAAAACATTAAAGATAATACTGTTCTTATGAATTATTTTTTTCTTAGCCAGATCTAAACAAATAGTTAGAGTGATTAAGTAAAATATGGTAGTAACTATATAGTAGTTAAATAATAGAAAGATTTATAAGTAAATTTTATCTCCTCAAAATATGAGCATGCAAAAAAACGCTAGAAAAAGTAAAGAAAATATGTTTGAAAAAGTTAAAGATAATTTTACCTATCATTTAGTAGATTCTACCGCCCTCTTAGCAGAATCTATTCCAATTTTTGCAGCTTTTGAAACAGGAATTGCAGGAATGTCTAACGATGTTTCAATTAATGCTAAACTCATAGTTGCAGGATTAACCTATGCTGGACTTGGAACTGCATTAGCGAAAGGTAGAGATTGGTGGAGAAAGACTTTCAAAGTTGGTGATACAACAACTGAAATAGTGCAACTGTTACATGATACTGCTTATATGGCATCTTTTAACTTATTTGCTTCACCGACGATATACTATGCTTCTGGTTCAAGAGACTTAGAAGAAATAGCTATTGGAACTGCTTGTTCTATTACCTTAGGTTCCGTTAATGGTGGTTTATTGGGATATGCTATTGATACATTTAGGGATTTGACAGGATTAAAGGAATGTGAAAGACCTTCTTATCCTAATTTTCTAAAAAAACAAAGTCCTAAAGTTAAAAAGATGATAGCTACTGGATTAGTAGCTGGAGCTCTTGGACTAACAGTAGGGATATATGGATTAACTCAAGATGAGAAACCAGTAACGTATAATGCTCCTCAATCGATTGAACAAACTGTCCAAGACAATAAATAATTCTCTCAAAATTTAATTTTTTCTTTTTCTAGAAAACCAAAAGTCCTGATAATGCAACAGCGCTTCATTCTGAAAGATATAAAAAGGTATAGTTTTTTGATTTAGAATGGTAGAAGTTTATGACTTAATTATTCTTGGAACTGGTCCTGCGGGGATGGCTGCGGCAATTTATGCTGGACGTTATGATATGAAGACTTTAATTATTGGGAATGAGATTGGTGGGACTACGAATCTTGCTGGAGAGTTGGAAAATTATCCAGGGTTTGTGGGTTCGGGGATTGATTTAATGAAAAAATTTGAGGAGCAGGCTAAAAAATTTGGGGCTGTGTTTGAGATGGGGAGTGTTGATAAGTTGGAGAAGGTTGAGGAGGGGTTTTGTGTCGGTGTAGGGGATAAGAAGTTTGTCGGTCGGTCGGTTATTGGTGCGCTTGGGTCGGAGCGTCGGAAGTTGGGGATTTCAGGGGAAGTGGAATTTTCAGGGAAAGGAGTTTCGTATTGTGCGACCTGTGACGGGAATTTTTTTCGAGGTAAAACTGTTGCGGTGATTGGTGGTTCTGATTCGGCGGCGAAGGCTGCTATTTATCTTGCGAGTATTTGTGAGAAAGTTTATATCAGTTATCGTGGAGATGAGATGAGATGTGCTCCGATAAGTTTGGATAAGATTGAGGCTACGGAAAATGTTGAGATTATTTATAATTCTAAGCCTGTTGAGATTTTGGGGGATGGAAAGGTTAGTAGGTTGAAATTGGAACTCTTGGAAGGGGATAAGTCAATTGATGTTGATGGGGTTTTTATTGAGGTTGGGTCTGTCCCTTCGACGAAGATTTTTAAGGGGATTGGTGTTGAATTAGAAAGTGGATATATTAAGGTTGATAAGGAAGGTAGGACTTCTGTTAAAGGTTTATTTGCTGGAGGGGACGGGACGAATAATCCGTTTAAGCAGGTGATAACAGCGACGGCGGATGGGGCTTTAGCGGCTAAAAGTGCTTATGATTTTGTTAAGTTGGGGTAGTAAACACGATTTGGTAGAGAAATTTTACTATAATATTTTGGAAATGTTAAATTTTTGTTAATTGTATCTAAATTAAATATGGACTAGATAGTACAATGCCCCGAAGCGTTTTTATTTGACTATCATTACCTTTGCATAAAGATGTGCATCAAAAAATTTATCTCTATCTTTTATTGATCTTTTCATAGTTCCTTCTTTTTTATAACCGCATTTTATAGCAACTTTTTCACTACCTATATTTCTTAGATTCATTAAAATTTTAATTCTTTTTAATCCTAATTTTTGAAATCCTATTTTTTCAAGAATTTTTACGGATTTTGTAACTATCCCTTTACTCCAATATTCTTCATCTAAAAAATAACTTATTTCTCCAATAAATGTTCTATGCTGGTCAATTTTAATTCCGCAACCTCCAACTAATTTTCCATTACACAAAATTGCATAATTGTATTCCAGATTATTTTTTCTTTTTTTTGTATTCCGTCGTAAAAATTCTCTTTCAGCTTCTTCATCTTTTGGACAAACATGAAAATACTTAAAATTAGAATTATTTAGGATTTCAAAAAATCTTTTTGCATCTGAAACTCTTTGATTTCTTAATTCAATTTTTGTTGCCATAGAATATACTTAAAGAAGAAACTATATAAATTTTCTTGTAGGGAATCAAATAAAAATATCATATAACATCTATTATATCTACTTTTCCAAGTTTAGAGATTAAGTTTATTACAGAATAAATAAAATTTTCTACATCCTCTCCAATCTTGCAATCCTCTTAACTAAAGGAGGATGCGTCATAAACCACTCCCTTTCTTTCGTCGGCTTAGCCAAAAACAAAGGAGCTACCGCTCCCGAAACTTTCATTGGAGTATTAGACTGGATTTTTTTAAGTGCCCCAATTAATCCCGTCGGTGTTCGCATAAATTTGACTGCTGAAGAGTCTGCGGCATATTCCCGTTTTCTGGAAATAGCTAATTGAACCAATGCAACAATTATTGGGGCGAGAATTGCGAGTACGATTCCTATAACCATGAATATGACATTATTGTTTCCTCTACTATTTCCCCCTCCCATCATCGAATTCCAAAATAAACTTCTTAAGAATATTTGAGAGATAATTGCAATCATTCCGACGAGAACAGCAGTTAATGTCATGAACCTTATGTCGTAGTTTGCGATATGTGAGAGTTCGTGTGAGAGGACGCCTTCAAGTTCTTGTTTTGTTAGTTTTTCTAAAGCTCCAGTTGTTACACAGATGACCGCGTGTTGTGGGTCTCGTCCTGAAGCGAATGCATTGATTTGTGGGTTATTCATAATGTAAAGTTTTGGTTTTGGTAATCCTGAAGCAAGGCAAAGTCCTTCGACGATATTGTTGTATTGCCTGTATTCTTGACCGGTAGCTTTTTTTGCACCTACTGAGGCTATTGCTAAGTCTGCGGATTTGTAGTAACCACCTACGATATAGATTAGTGAGAAAATTGTTCCGAGGATTATTATGAAGAAAAAGTAGTCTCCACCGAGGATGAAACCAACTGTGTAGATTAAAGCTAAGAGAACTATCAGTACAATTGTGATTAGGAAAATTGAGCTGATTTTGTTTTTTCTAATTTCTTCATGGAATGAAAGTCGGTTCATAATTAGGGAAAGTTAGTTGGGTTTTTAATTGTTATCTATGTAAATTTTAAAATTCAATTTTTGGTACTGCTTTTTCTGCTTCCAGGATTTTCAGGTATTCTCTTTTTTTGAATCCGTAAAGGGAAGCGAACCATTTTCCAGGAACCATATTTGTCATAACATTGTAAGACATAATTCCATCGTTATAGTATTGTCTTGCATAAGCGACTTTATCCTCGATAGCGGAAAGTTCTTGTTGTAGTTGTAGGAAGTTTGTGTTTGCTTTTAGGTCTGGGTAGCCTTCCGCAATTGCGAAAATTGATTTAAGTGCCGATTGTAATTGGTTGCCCGCTTTCATTTTGTCTTCGACGCCTGATGCTCCTACAAGGGCTTTTCTTGCATCAGTTACCTCTTTGATTACCCCTTTCTCGTGTTTCATGTATCCTTTTACAGCAGACAATAAGTTAGGGATTAGGTCTGAACGTTTTTTGAGTTGGACACTTATTTGTGCCAAAGAGTTGTCGATTTGATGGGCTAATCTTACGAAATTATTGTAATAGTTGAAGAATATTATTACTACGACTGCGATTATTCCAAGAGTTATCCAAAGTATCATACATAATTAAAAAAGAATAAGTTTATAAATATTACTGGAATAAAATAATATGGCACATAAAATAGATGTAGATAAAGAAAAGTGTATTGGGTGCGGGGCTTGTGTTTCGATTTGTCCGGATTCTTTTGAGATGAAAGATGGAAAGGCGTTTGCTACGAAGGCTGAAGTTGAAAAGTTGACTTGTGAGAAGGATGCCGAGTCTGGATGTCCAGTTGATGCGATTAAAGTTAATTAGGATATTTACAAATTTTCCCACAATAAATCAAACATCAATTTATAAGTGTCATAAAAATTCTTTTCATTAATCAAAATTCCAATCAGTTCTTTTTCTTCCAAAGATATCATAGCTATCTTTCCATTGTATAGCCATGTCGCAGTTTTAATTTTATTTTTAATAAGTTTGTATTCGGCGGTTTTATCTATGGGTTGAGTCTCGCTTATTAATTTCACTTTAATTCCTTTTTTCTTTCTTCTATCAACAAAGTGAGGGAGATAATATTCAAATAATTTTAGGAGGTGTTCTTTTGAAGCCATACAGGAGAATGATTTTGACTCTTGGAGAATATTTTCGAAGATTGTTTTAATTCCATCTTTCCCAGTATAAACTTCTACCTTTGGTCTTTTGGTTACGCTCGAGGATATGGAGTTTAGTTCGGGTAAAATTTTTTGGACTAAGGCTTCTCTTTCTTTTAACATTGCTATTAATTTATTTGGCTGGGTGGCTTGGTAAAACTTTTTTCCGGATTGAATTGTGTAGCTGACGAATCCTTTTTGTTCTAGGGATTTTAATAAGTCATAAGCTGAAGTCCTGTTTAATTTTGCGAAGTTTGCTATGTTTTGAACGAGGGCACTTCCCATTTGGAGATTTGATAAATATATTTTTACTTCTTTATCTGTGAGTCCGAGAGATTTTAAGGCTTGTTCTTTCATGGTTTTGTCATAGTATTTAGATATATAAATATGTCGTTTGGTTTCGACAACAAATGTTTATATGGTTTATGTTGTTATGATTTTTATCCCAAGGGAAAAAGAGTTCTGTGATATTGAAGAAAAATGGGAAAAGTCAAAAATTTGTTAAGAGGATATCATTATCCGATAGAGGTGTATTCGGAGAATCAGAGAAAAGGAGGGTTCACTCAGTTGTCTTTAGATTTGTCTTCTAAATGTAATTATAGATGTGATTGGTGTTTTAATTCAGATATCTTAGGTAAGGACTCGGAAGATTTGCTCAGCTTAAAAGAGAAAAAATGTTTATTAGAGCAGTCTATCAAGCTTGGCGCGAAAACATTAGTTATCCCGGGGACAGGGGAGCCCACATTAGATAAAGACTTTTATCCTCTGATAGAATATGCCCATGAGTTGGGTCTTACTACGGTAGTTTATTCAAACTTGACTGGGAACTTAGATAAGAATTTAATTAAGAAATTATTTGAGAACGATGTTTCTGTCGGAGTTAAATTTGATTCAAATTGTTCTGAATATTTTGAAAAGAGATACCATGCAAATAAAAAAGATTTTCATAAATTTTTTGAAAATCTTCAATATCTTTCAGAAATATATAGTCAATCTTATAACCCAGATAGGGAGGTTCATAGAGTAGCTTTCAATAGCGTTTTGACTCATGAGAACAAAGAGAGTTTGTCCGATTTGGGATCATGGGGCAAGGGGTTTTGGGCTCCTCTTTTTATAAGGCCAGTAAAGCCAGTAACTTGGGCATCCAAAAATCCTGAGCTGTGGAAAAGATTAGGAAATAAAACAGGAGGGGATTTCCCAGATCAAGAACTTGTTGAGTTGGCGGAAAAACACAATACTTTATTTTCTCCTTCTAGTACACTTGAAAATCATTGTGCGATTTATTCATTTGGGCTAACTGTAAAGAATAATGGAGATATTCAGATTTGCCCGGATCATCATGAGTCTAGGGGATATTTTGGGAATGTTCGAGATGTGGATTTGAAAGAGGTTATGAAAAAATTGAATTCTCAAAGAAAGATACAGCCAGGGTATTGTGTTATGTTGCCTGACGTTAAACATTAGAGTATATTTGTTATTTTCCGATATTTTTATAAAGGAAAGTTAACTATAGTTAACATGTATTTATTACCTCAGGAGATTGAAGTTTGGTATATTATTCCGGCTGTTCGGAAGGAGTTAGCGAAGCTGTTGACTCAGCGATATGAAATGAGTTATGAGCGAGCTGGAAAGATTCTAGGAATTAGTAAGGCTGCGGTTTCGCAATATTTATCTAATAAGAGGGCGAATAAAATTGAGCTGAGTTCCGAAGTGAAAAAAGAGATTGTAAAGTCTGCTACGGTTATTGTGAATGATCAGAAAAATATGTTAGGTGAAATGCAGAGAATTTTGAAGTATATAAAAGATAAGAAATGTTTGTGCGACGTTTGTAAAAAATATAATAAGGATATATTAAATTATTGTGGGTGTGAGCCTAAGTATTAATATGGAGAAAATTTATTTAGATAATGCGGCAACTACGAAAGTTGATGAGAGAGTCTTGAAGGCGATGCAACCATTTTTTTTGGAGAAATTTGGTAATGCATCTTCGCAACATTCTTTAGGACAGGAAGCAGAGATGGCTCTTGAAGAGAGTAGGGATGTAATTGCTAAGTCGATTAGAGCGAAATCTGACGAGATATTTTTTACAAGTAGTGGAACCGAGTCGAATAACTGGGTGATTAAAGGGGTTGGATTTGAGAATCTTGCTTCTGGGAAGAATCATATTATTACTACAAAAATTGAACATGATTGTATTTTGAATTCGTGTCGTTGGATGGAGAAACAAGGCTTTGAGATTACTTATCTTGATGTCGATAAGGAGGGTTTTGTAAATCCTTCTGATGTTAGAAATGCGATTAGTGATAAGACTTTGCTTGTCTCAGTTATTCATGGTAATAATGAGATTGGAACGATTCAGGATATAGAAACGATTGGAAAAATTTGTAGGGATAAGGGGGTTTATTTTCATGTAGATGCTTGCCAGAGTTATACGAAGGTTCCGATTGATGTTCGAAAACAAAATCTTGATCTTGTTACGCTTAATGCTCATAAGATTAACGGACCGAAGGGTGTTGGGGCACTTTATATTCGAGAAGGAGTAAAAATTTCTCCGTTGATTCATGGAGGAAATCAGGAGTCTAAGATGAGAAGTGGGACGGAAAATATCCATGGGATTGTTGGTTTTGCAAAGGCGGTGAAAATTTCTAGTTCGGGAAATATTAGAAAAATGGCTAAACTTCGAGATAAGTTAATTCGTGAGATTTCAAAAATTCCGCATTCTAAACTTAATGGTCCCGAGGGAGATAAGAGACTTTGTAATAATATTAATTTTTTATTCGAGGCTGTTGAAGGTGAGGCTGTTGGCGCATATCTTGATATAAATAAAATTTGTTCGTCGACTGGCTCTGCTTGTTCTTCCCATAATCTTAAACCAAGTCATGTTTTGAAGGCTATTGGTGTTTCTCCTATGAATTTAAATAGTTCTATAAGGCTTAGTCTTAGTAAGGATAATACTGAAAAGGAAATAGATTATGTTATTGAAACTCTCAGGAATATTATTTTTAAACTTAGGAAAGTTTCGCCGTTTAAATTAAAATATGATGGAAAAGAAAAATAAATTAATTACGAAGGATATGACTTTTGCCGAGCTAATGGGTTTGGATAGCGACGCTGCTAGAAAATTAGCTGACAGAGGTTTATTTTGTGGGGGTTGTCCTATGGCTCAGTTTGAGACGATTGAGAATGGTGCTTTGGCTCATGGTGTGGATGTTGATGAGTTAATTAAAGAATTGAACAGAGATGAATAATTTAGTATATAATAAGAATGTTCTTGACCATTTTCAAAATCCTCGAAATATGGGTGTGATGGAAAATGCCGACGCTGAGGCGACTGTTGGAAATCCTACATGTGGGGATGTTATGAAAATAATGATTAAGGTTGAGGGAGATAGGATTGAAGATATTAATTTTCAGACGATGGGTTGTGTTGCGGCGATTGCTACTTCATCGATGGTAACTGAAATGGCGAAGGGAAAAAGTTTGGATGAAGCTAAAAAGATTACTAATAAAGATGTTGCGAAAGCATTGGGTGAATTACCTCCGATAAAAGTTCATTGTTCTAATTTAGCTGCGGATGCTTTGAAGAAAGCGATTGAAAGTTTAAATAAAAAATAATGAATCTCCGACGCTCCCTAACGAGGGAGATTCATTGAATATGATTAAATTAAAAAATAATAATTTTTAAAGTGTTTACTTTTTCTTTTTGACGACTTTCTTTACAACCTTCTTCTTAACGACTTTCTTTACAACCTTCTTCTTCTTGCCGCCTCTCGCCATCTTAGCTTCGCAAACGCTTCCAGTACCATCTACATAATATAGAAATCCTGGTTTTCGTTCAATAACATTCTTAGCAATAACTTTTCCCATTTTTTTTAACCTCCTTTTTATCTTTTGTATTAAGATAAATCTACTAACTTGATTTTATATTTAAATGTTTCTATTGTCGACAAAATTGTTTCTCGTCGAGGATTTGTCATTTTTATGTAGTCCTTGGAATCTCTAAGATGTACTTTCCCCTACCTGAAATATTAAGTTTCCAAGTTTTGACGTCAGTAACTTTTGTTGAACGCATTTTGTCGTCGAGCCAGATTGCTGTGAAGGGTTTGCAGAAAAAGGAAGTTATGGTGGCATTCATTTTTTTTGGAATAACAAACAAGAGTGGGGGAGATTTTCTTCGGAACATTAATCCTGTAGATAAAATTGAAACTTGTTTTACCATAAGTTTTCTCTTTTCCCCTTTAATAAAATAAGTTATTTCTTTTAGAACCATTTATTCTCCTTGTCGCTTGATACGTTTCGAGATTCATAGAGTGCAGTATCTTTTTTTAAGTTGCAATAATGGTTATAAACTTGTTCGACGGATTTGTCATGGACTTTATTGTGGTGGATGAATCCTCCTCCGAAAGATTTTGGAATATGCATAAGCTCGTGGATGGTTACTCTTAATTGTTCGTCTTGAGGAAGTTTGTCGAATTTTTCTGAGATGACTTCAATCAGATAAAATCCTTTTTTCCTTCCCATACCGATTTGCATTGCTTTACCGAGGGCGTGACATCTGGCGATTGTTCTCCTCGCTGATGAGCCGAAACTTCTAATGAATGCGACGTGTTCTAAAAGGATGTGGTTCCATTCGAGTTTTTCTACAATTTCTTCAGCAAGTTTTTGTATATCTGGTGCGTGAGTATATTTTATCATATTATTTCTATTACTTTTCTTTTAGATGTAAAACCTTTGACAATGTTTATTTCTTTTTTGTAATGTTTTTTTAATAAATTTATTAGTTCTTTATTAGCTTTGTTCTCTTCAGGAGATTTTTTTAAGAAAACTTTGTATTCGTCCTCGGAGATTTTTTGTATTTCTTGTCTTCCTGAATTTGGTTGGACTTTTATATTTAGTTTCATAGGGGAAGTTAGGGAGTAGAAGTTATAAGGTTTTAGCTTGTCATAATCTCAATTCCATCTCGATGTTTTAAGGGATGGTTTTTCCCGACGGGTTGCTTTGTTCTGACGTCTATTGCCTTTATGAATTTGTCTCCTATATCTGTGTGTAAGTGGTATGCGAAATCTAATGCTGTTGAGTTCTTGGGAAGAAGAAAGCAATCAGGAAGAACGTTGCCTTTGCTGTCTGCGAGTTTTGAACCTGCTGGGAAAATTGCTATATATCCCAAGAGGTCTAAGACGCCTTTGTCTAAAATTTCTTGGATCCCTGTCGAACCGTAAACATCAAAAATATTTTTTTGGATAGACTCTAAGGCGGACTTTTGTTTTTCGTTTACCTTATTCTCATTAATTGTAAAACTTGACGAACCTTGAACGTAATTGATTAGTTCGGCTTTTGCAGCTTGTCTTAATGAAAGTTCTGCGTCTGCTGAACATGGGATAATTAAAATTTCAGGGAATTCTTTTTTTAATCTTTCTAAATTTTCTTTTGCCGAGGGTTTGTCGATTTTATTTGCTGCGATTAACATTGGTTTAGTTAAGTGTCTTAGTGTTTTCGTAAAATTTTCTAAATCTCCTTCTGACCATAAAGCTGGTTGCTCAGGATCAAGTTTTAGTTTTATTAAGGCTGATTTTACATCACCTTCTGAGACTCTTAATCCTGAGAATTGTTTTGCTACAGCTTCGGGAAAATTTTGTTTTGTAGATTGAATTGTTCTCGAGAGTTTATTCCAAACTTTTTCAAAAATATCTCTATACCATTTATTCAATTCGTTTTCTAACATTTTTACATCTTGCACCGGGTCTCCTTCACCTTCTCGTCCTTCAATATCTGTTGTTCCCGAGATGTCTACGATTTGAATAAATAAATCAGCTTGTCTTAAACTATCGAGAAACTTATTTCCAAGCCCTTTTCCTTCTGATGCACCCTCTACTAATCCCGCCACATCCATTAATTCTACTGGGACAAATCGTGTTTCTCCGGTGCAGAATCCTGTTCGAGGATTGCATTTTACTCCGAGTTCTTTACATAACGCATTAACTCTAACATATCCCATTCCATGGTTTGGTTCTATTGTCGCAAAAGGGTAAGAAGCGATTAAGACGTCTGCTAGCGTAGCTGCCTTAAAGAATGTAGATTTTCCGCAAGAGGGTTTCCCCACCAATCCGAGTAACATAGAATAAATGACCTTGAGGAGTTTTTAGAGTTTTTGGAATGGAAGAATATAAGTTAGAGTGATAATTTGTATTTTAGGTAGAAGATATTTCAACTAATTCAGATACTTCATTTGTTAAATATACATCAACATATTTCGTTCTACTATCATCATATTTTACACCACTAATTGAAAAATTGAAATTCTGAAAATATGGAAGTGATAAAACTTCGTCATTAACGAGATCATAATCATCATCAAGAATCCATGAGAACTTTAACTTTTTTATTTCATCGTCATCCGGAGAAAGTTCATATTCAAGTTCATCTATTTCAGTTTCATTATAAAAAATCTTGCTTCCGAAAAAAGTTATTTCTTTTGGAGATATTACTAATCCAATTTTACTATCTAAGTATTTGGAAGAATATAAAATCTCTTTTAGGTAAATATATACTTTTCCATTATAGAAATAATCTCCTTCATAGAGAGAATTGCTTCTGTTTCCATCGATGATTAACACCAATTTTTCTTTGTTTAAAAAATCTATAGAAAAATTAATTTTAGTTTCTGGATAGTTAATAAGGATATTTTCATTTTCGTTGAGGTAGAATGAATATGGAAGTTCAAGAAGGGAAATTTTTTCTAAATTATTGGAACTACGGGAAACAAAATACTTTTTCCCAAAAATAAAAATTTCACTAGCAAGAAATTCTTCAAATGTCATGTGATAATCAAATGCTAGGGTGTAATCTAAAATTTTATCTCTGGAGTCAAGTGCGAATCCTGTGGTGTAATTTCCATATGCTATCTCACTATCGTTAAACCTCTCAAGAGTTAAATTTTCTTCTAACCTAACCCAATGTAAATAATCAAAGTTTCCTTCTTCTTTAAAATAGTTTGTTATAAAATCTTTATCCAATATGTGTCCCGAAACACTACTTAAATTCTCACCTATATTCAAGACTCTATTATCTTTTACGAGAATCTTTGATGTTTCATTTAAGATGATTTTTAGATTTATAATTCGGTAATCGAATTTTGAATCATTTATTGAAAGGTTGTCTTCATAGGAAATATTGTTATTAGTTTCATTATAAAAATTATTATTTTTCTCATCGAGTATATCAATTTTCGAGGAATCTTTATTAGAAAAAAATAAAGAATATGAACCTCCCGAAATCAGTATCACTATCACTGAAATAATTAAGACTAGCTTCACACCCATAATAATTAGAAGGAACTTGTAATTAAAAATGTTCGGATTTGCTATTTTAATTTTTCGTTTCAACTGTTTGGGATTCAAATCTCTGTTCTATGAGCCTGGGGGAATTTGAATCCCCGACCTCT
>JAGLIS010000012.1 GCA_023142835.1 Candidatus Pacearchaeota archaeon
TGAACAGTATCTGTAGTATCTGCAGTAATTCTATGTTCTTCACATCCTAAAGGAGCAGTTAAAGTACAGATTTCTGGTAAATATTTTCCAGGACTAAAAACTCCGAAATAAGCAAGAACCCCAATAGCAATAACAGCTGCTAAAATGGCCCAACCATAAGTCATTAAAAACTCTAAAGCTGCTTGTCCTTTTTTATTATTCATTTTACCTCCTTTTCATTATTAGAAACTTTGTTTAATTAAATAGGGAAAAGTTGATATATAAATATTCCTATAATCTTGATGGAAGGTTTATTTAGATAACTAAGGGTTAGAGGTATTTAGGAAATCTAAGTAGCCTCCTAGATTGATAAAATTTATAAAGCTATTTTATTATCTTTGAGTATGGCAGGCGAAATGACAGTTCCAGGAATGGGTGGGGGATTGATGCGTTATAATGAAGAGTATGATTCTAGATTTAAATTTGGTCCTGGCGTGGTGATTGGAATGATTATTGTGGTAATTATTTTTGTTATCGGGCTTAGATTTTTTATTAAGTAAAATGTTTCCTGGAATGAATGCTGCGAAGATGCAAGGGATGATGAAAAAGATAGGTATTTCTCAAACACCTCTTAATGTTCGGAGGGTTATTTTTGAGATTGATGATGGGAATTTAATTATTGATGAACCTTCGGTAACTAGGGTTATGATGCAAGGACAAGAGACATATCAGGTCTCGGGGGAAGCTCACGAAGAGGAATCGAGTGGTTTTAGTGAGGAAGATATTGCTATGGTTATTGAGAAGACTGGAAAGGGTGAGGATGAAGTTCTAGTAGCTTTGGAAGCCAGCGAGGGAGATATCGCCGAGGCAATTATGGAACTAAAAGATTAATTCTCAAGTATAATAATTAATAAAAAGAGTTTTTTAATTTGTTAAGAGATGAATGATTTTAATGAACCTTGGATTAATGCAAAATATCATTTAGCCGTGGCTGATAGGATGTACCGAGGCTATGATGAGTTCGCGGATAAGCGATTTTTAGTTGGAGTAATTAATGAGTTGGCTAGGGCGGTTTCAAATTTGATTAGAGCGTTTTTGATTTATGAAGGTTTTAGAGGGAAAGATAGTTTGAAGAATATGAAAATTTTTATGGAAACTGTGGCTCCGAAATATCTTGATGGATTGACTCGTGAGAATTTATTTAGGACTCTTGAGATTGAGCGGGCTCAGAAAGATTCTCCGATTGAGTATGTAAAAGATAGGAAGATTATTTTGTTAATTCGGGGACAATATAGATTTCTAACTGTGATTAGGATTGGGGAATTTATTGAATCTGTAAAAAAAGGTGTTATGTCATTCCCTGGAAATTTTCGACACATATAAAAAGGCGATTCTCTTAGTTTTTTTTGCGTTGAAGGTTCGTAAAGTATGATTGAAGATATTATAAAGGAAAAAACGAGTGCTGACCACCTCTTGTACGTAAGTTTAAAATACACAAAAACTTGTGATGTTATTTTGAATTTATTGGCTCGGTGGAAAAGTTTGGTTGAGATTAGTTTTAACGCTCTCCTCGAGGAAGGTGTCGAAGCTGGGAAGGTGCCTCACGCTCCAGAAAGTCCAAAGCAACGAGTTGAATTTATGAAAAAATATTTTAAGAAATCTGAGGAGATTCAGGCAGTGATTCCGTTATATATCTTTTTTAAGAGGGTGCCTGATTTGAATAAGACTCGAAGGGGAGAATTTAGAAAAAATGTTTGTTTGAAGATAATAGAACCAACGAAGGCTACGGAAATTGATATGGAAAAACTCGGAGAATATGCAGAAATTGTTGAAAGATTTATCAATCAAGTGAAAAAAGTTCTATCAAATTGAGCTAAACAAAATTTATAAAGCGAGTTTTTCTGGTATTTTTACTTTATATTAAAATTGTAACTACAAGGGTCACGAGAACCCTTTTTAAAAAATCTCGAAATACAAAAATGGCAAGAATAATTGTTATAAATTCAGGGAAGGGTGGTGTTGGTAAGACCACTACTGCAATCAATCTTGGAGTTTCTTTAAACAAATTTGGAAAGGATGTTATCATCGTTGATACAAATCTAAATACTCCGAATATTGGTTTGCAACTTGGGGCTCCGATTGTTCCAGTAACGTTGAATCATGTTTTGAAAGGAACTGCCAACATTGACGAAGCTATTTATGAACACTCCTCGGGAACTAAGATTGTTCCGTCTTCACTTTCTATTGAGGAACTTACAAAGTTTAATACAAAGAAGATTCCAGGGATTGCAAAAGAGTTGGGAAATATGTGTGAGTACGTTATTATTGATTCAGCAGCAGGATTTGGTGAGGAGGTTATTGCTTCAATCGACGCTGCTGATGAAATTATTATTGTAACTAATCCTGAGATGCCTTCAGTTACTGATGCGTTAAAGGCTGTTAAGGTTGCTAGGAAGATGGGTAAGGAGATTAATGGGGTTATCGTTACTCAGCATAGGAATGCAAGTTATGAAATGTCTTTATCCTCGATAAAGTCAATGTTAGAGTCTCAAATTATTGGTGTTGTTCCAGAAGATTTTGCAGTGAAGGAAGCTTTAAATTTAAGAGATGCTGTTGTCCATACTCATCCTAAAAGTAAGGTTGCTAAGAAGTATTGTGAAATTGCTCGGAAAATTACTGGTGAGAATATTGAGAAAGAACAAGGATTTTTTAGTAAGTTGTTTAGATTGTAAATGAGTTTATATTTTTTTAAATAATATTGGTGCTTTTTTGATGTCATCAGTTTTGAATACTTCTGAAATTTTTTCTGCGGATTCTGGAATAAAGGGGTAAAGTAATTTTGCTACTTCCCTGATTGATTCTACTAATTGATATAGAACTTTTCTGTCATGTGTTTCCCAAGGTTTCTTGGATTGGACGAATTCATTGCAAATACCGATGAATGCGAAAATTTCGTTTAATGCTTTGTCAAGTTCATAATTATTAATTAATTTCTCTATTTTGTTTAGTTTTAATTGTTTTAGAAGTGAATTTGATGTATCCTCGCAAATAGTTGATTTTTTTTGTCCATGGTAGGCACTTTTTTCAATCCCATATTTTTCTGCGAGTGCTGAAGTTCGGGAAACTAAATTTCCTAATTTGTTTGCAAGTTCGTCGTTATGTCGATTTATTAGTGCTGTTTCGTTGAAATCACCGTCGTCACCTGTTGCGAATGGGAATTGTCTTAAGCAAAAATATCTTACAGAATCAGCCCCGTATTTTTCTACTAGTGTTATAGGTGATATTGCGTTCCTTAGTGATTTTGAAATTTTTTCTCCATTGAATGATAAAAATCCGTGATTAAAGATAGTTTTTGGTAATTCAATTCCTGCAGATTTTAGCATTGCTGGCCAGTATACTGTATGGAACCAAGCGTTGTCTTTTCCCAATAAGTGGACTGTCGGCTTGCCCCAGAAATCTTCTCGACCTTTTTCTCTTGTTGCAGTGTAATAATTGATTAGTGCGTCGAACCAAACATAGGTTACGTGTTTTTTGTCAAGGGGAAATGGTATACCCCAATCGAATGAAGTTCGTGTTATGCTTAAATCTTTTAGCCCTTCTTTTACTCGGTTCACTATTTCATTTTTTCTTGATTTTGGTAAAATAAATTCTGGATGTTTTTTGTAGTAATCAAGAAGAAATTTTTGATATTTAGATAATCTGAAAAAATATGTTTCTTCTTCGATTTTTTCAAGAGGTCGTTTATGATGAGGGCAAATTAAATCGGGACAATCTTTTTCGGTGTAGTATGCTTCGCAACCTGTGCAATAGAATCCGCTATATTTTCCTAGATATATGTCGTCGTTTGCTTCGCATTTTTTTATAAACTCTGTTACAATTTTTTTATGGTCTTTGTCCGTTGTCCGAATGAATCTATCGTAATTAATGTTTAGAGATTTCCACGCTTCCTTGAATTTTTCGGATACTTCATCGACAAATTCTTGAGGGGCTTTTCCAGTTTCTTTTGTGGCATCTTCAACTTTCTTTCCGTGCTCGTCGGTTCCTGTGACAAATAAAACATCTTTACCATTTAACTTATTCCATCTAGCTAAAACATCCGCTACGATTTTTTGGTATGCGTGACCGATATGTGGCTCAGCATTCACATAGTCTATCGCTGTTGTTACGTAAAATTTTTGTTTCATGTTTTAATGAGATTAAGTTGGTATAAAAGTTTAACGAAATGGAGATAAAAATTTACTTAAGTAATGAGAATTAATTAAAAGAAGAATTTTTATAGGATGTTTACAGTATTTTTGAATGAAGAGGAAAGGGAGTGTTGTTAGAGTTGATCATCCGATTGTTCAGAAGAAGATTAATAAAAGTTTGAATTTGAGTATTCAAGATGGTTCGCTTAGTTCTATGTCGGCAGGATTTGGAGTATCTTATCTTTCCCCATTTGCTTTAGCATTGAATGCTACTTCGAGTCAGATTGGAATTTTGCATGCGATTATAAGTCTACTCCCGAGTATTGTTCAACTTAATGCTTCTGAACTAATTAAAAAATTTTCCCGAAAGAAAATTGTTCTTCGAAGTTCTATAACTAAAATTTTTCTCTGGATTCTGATTATACTGACAGGGATTTTATTTTATATAGGTGTGCCTTATATGGTTTGGGTTTTGATTGTACTCGTTGGTCTATTTTATATCTTTACCGAGGTCAGTCATCCTGCATGGTTTTCTTGGATGGGTTCGTTAATTCCCGAAGAAGGAAGGGGAAAATATTTAGCTAAGAGAAATAGGATTGCAGGTTTTTTCGGTTTAGTTGCTATGATTAGTGGTGCAATTATTTTGGATAGTGTAAAAGGTGTTGGTGTTTCTAGAGGGGATGTTTTAGGTTATACTCTTTTAGGATTTGGAATTTTATTTGTCTTGGCTGCTTTTACACGGCTTGGCTCTTATGTCCTTTTGACAAAGCAGTATGAGCCGAGATTAAAGATTCGGAAAAAGGATGGTTTTTCTTTTTGGCAATTTTTGAAGATGGCTCCTTCTACTCCTTTTGGAAGATTCGCATTATTCAAGGGAGTGTTTAGTATTGTGATAGGAATTGCAGGTCCGTTTTGGGCAGTCTATATGTTGAGAGATTTGGGATTTTCGTATATGTGGTTTATGGGAATAACTGTTTCAGGAATTGTTTTCCAACTTTTGTTTTTGCCGTTGCTGGGTAAGGCTTCGGATAGATTTGGAAATGTTAAAATTATGAGACTTTGTTCTGGATTAATTTTCTTAGCTCCTATTCTTTGGGTTGCATCTACTTTGATAAATTCTGATTTGGGGGTTAAAATTTATTTGTTGTTCGTGCCTGCTATGACTAGTGGTTTTGCTTTTGCAGGATATAACCTTGCTACTAATAATTATATTTATGATGCGGTTAGTGTTCAGAAAAGAGGGTTCGGAGTTTCGTATATGAATTTGCTCATCGGTGTTGGGACTTTTATCGGAGCGAGTATTGGTTCTCTGATTGCATTAGTTGGCGTTTCATTTATGAACACAATGTTGTTTATATTTTTGATATCTGGAATTGGTCGGTTTTTTGTTGTAGCCTTCGGTATAAAATATCTAAAAGAAGTTAGGCATGTTAAGAAATTTTCTTCGCATTATCTTATTAAGGAATTTAGACCGATGCAAGGTATTGTTCGGGAGGTCCATTCTTTGGAACATCTTGTGAAGAAGGTAGAACATTATATTTAAATAAGGGGTATTATTTTTATAAAGATGTTTGAGAAAAAATGTACTGCGTGTGCGAAGAGTATTAAGAGAGATTTTAATTATTGTCCTTACTGTGGAGTTTCGTTTAAGGTCGGTGCGGAAAAAGAAAATTTTGGAATGTTGGGTCGAAGAGATTCTTCTGGAGGGATACAGCCGGAATTTAAGTTGCCTTTGGGGATGGGAAATATTGTTAATTCCTTGGTCAAGCAATTGGAACGGGAAATGAATGGGAATATATCGTCGGATGGATCAAAAGGATTTAAGATTAAGATAGCTATGGGTCAACCTCCGATGAGACAGGTTATGCAGGAAGAGCGGAAAAATATTGAAGAGGTTCCTGAAATTTCTGAAAAAGAAGTTGAAAGACGGGCGAAATTACCGACGGTTGAAGTTGAATCAAGGGTTAGGCGACTTGCTGATAGAATTATTTATGAATTTGAGGCGCCAGGGGTTCAGACGAAGAAAGATATTGTTGTGGCAAAATTAGCTTCAGGGTTAGAGATAAAGGGGTATTCTAAGGATAAATGTTATATTAAGTTTATTCCATTGACTGTTGAGATTATTGAATATTATGTTGAGAATGGGAAGATTTTTGTTGAGTTGAAGGCATAGGTTAGTTTTATAAATTGAAATTTCTGTTAATTATTGCGAGCCCGTAGCGCAGCCAGGTAGCGCACCGCTCTGATAAGGCGGGGGTCCTGAGTTCAAATCTCAGCGGGCTCATTAGAGATTTGAACTACGTTCAATACCCTACCAAGTTATAGAATAAAATTGGGCGGGGCAGACTCATCACAGCTGGCTCATGGGAGATTTGAACTACGTTCAACCCTACCTAATTGGAGAATAAAATGGGGTGGGGCAGACTCATCACAGCGGGATTGCTTGTGGTAAAGTTTTAAAAAGGAAATTTTAATAAAAAGAATATGGGAATTGTAAAATTTTTGAGAGAGGCTTGGAAAAAGCCGGATATCAAGGTGCTTCGAGCACGAATGATTGAATGGAGAAAATCTAGAGTGATTACTCGGGTTGAGAAACCTCTTCGGTTAGATAGGGCTCGAGCTTTGGGATATAAGGCTAAGAAGGGGGTTACTGTCGTTAGGATTAGAGTTGGACGTGGAGGACACAAGAAGAGTCGACCGAATAAGGGACGTAGAACTAAGAGGTTACATATTAGAAAGAATTTGAAAATGAATTATAGGGAGATTGCGGAACAGAGAGTTGCTCGGAAATTTAGTAATATGGAAGTTTTGAATTCTTATCAGGTTGGAAAGGATGGAATGAATTATTTTTTCGAGGTTATTTTAGTTGACCGTGTGGCTCCAGAGATTCAAAGCGATAAGCAACTAGGTCCTTTTGTTAGAGCTCCGAAGGGAAGAGCTTTTAGAGGAATTAGTTCGGCTGGAAGGAAAGCTAGAGGTTTGAGGAATAGTTCTGTTAAGTGTCCGAAGGTTAGGCCGTCTTTGAAGGCAAATAGAGGACGAGGAAATTAGTCTATTGTTAAGAATTCTTTTACTTCAATTTGTTTCTTGATATCTTTTTTTATAAGACTATAATCTGAGGAAATTATTTTAGATTTGTCTTTTGAGATGTTTGTATATTCTATTTTGTCTTTTGTTGAGGCTGTTGCGAAGACTAGAAGGAATGAGTGAATTTTTTTGTCTTGTTTTTTGACATGTTCAAGAGATATTGAGTTTATGTTTTGTAGTTTTGCATCTATAAAATGTTTCTGTTTCATTATTCTTTTTACTGCTTCATCTAATGATTCATTTGAGAGAATTCTTCCTCCTGGAAGAGAAAGTTTATTTTTGAATGGTCTTTTTTTTCTTGTGTGAAGAAAAAATTGGTTTGAATTTTTTGTTATTGCGATTAGAATAACTGGGATTGGAGATTGCTTGTCAGAAATATAAGGTATTAATTCTTCTGCTGTTTCTGAAAGTTGGTATTCATCCCCTTGTTTTTTTAAGACTCCTTTTTTGATTAGATTTTTTATATGATATGCTAGTTTGTTTGATCTGACTTTTATGGATTTTTCTATGTCTGAAAATTTTAATTTGTTGTTGTAAAGAAATTCTTTTAGGATGGTTTTTTCCATTAGTCAAAACTTTTGAGGAATTATTTAAGTATTGTTGTGGTGGTGTTTTTTTATGGTTGACAGAAATTTGAATCATCATGTCGTTGTGACGGCGATTGTTGTTAGGAATGGAAAGTATCTTATTGCGAAAAGGGCGGATTGGGAGAAGGCATTTCCTGGGCGATGGACTGTTCCTGGAGGGAAGGTTGAGGTTTTGGATTATGCTTTGAGGGAAAAGGATACGCCGCATCATTGGTATAATGTTCTTGAGGACGCGGTTAAGAGAGAGGCTATGGAGGAGGTTGGGCTTGAGATTGGTAGCCTTGGTTATGTTACAAGTTTGGTTTATTTGAAGAAAGGGAATGTTCCTTGTTTGATTATTAGTTTGTATGCTGATGCTAATGAGGGTGAGGTTAGACTATGTAATGAGTTGACAGAATTTGCTTGGGTTGATTTGGTGGAAGCGAAGAATTATGATTTGATTGAAGGTGTTTATGAAGAGTTGAAGATTGTTGATGGGAAACTTAACGGTGATGAAGAACTTAAATGGAACTCGAAAAAATCTTGATTATAGTTTCTGGTTAATCCATTCTTTGATTTTGGCTTCGGGTTGTGCACCTACGAATTCGTCGATGACTTTTCCGTCTTTGAAAAGTTTTACTGATGGGATTGACATTACGCCGAATTTTTCTGAATGTATTTGATTGTTATCGGTTTCTGCTTTTGCTAGGATAAATTTTCCGCCATATTCTTTCGCGAGTTTCTCTAGGGTTGGTTTTAACACCATACATGGTCCGCACCAGCTTGCCCAAAAATCTACTAAGACTGGAACTGTTTTTGATTTATCTATGACTTCTTTTTCGAAATTTAAATCGGTTACTTCTATTTCCATAAATTAGTGAGTGTAGGTTTTTTTATAAATGTTTTGGGAGTGTGGTGATGTTTAGGATATTGGGAATTTTGTTGTTAGGACTTATTCCTTACATAACCTTTAGAATGTAAATAAGAACTATCTGAGTTCATTGATTTAGAAACCAATCCATAAAGATCTCCGTGTAAAAATAAATATTTATTATCCTCTACATCTCCATCAATAACCTTCTTAACTAAATCTTTAACTTGTTCTTCCGGAGAATTCTTTAAAAGAGATTTTATTGAAATTAATTCAGTTATACCTTCAAGCGTAGAAGAACACACATATTTCCTAATGTTAGGAAATAAATTATAAGTAGATGTAGAAGAATTTGTAACATCATTGCTAATTCCTGGAAATTCTGAAGGATTATCTTTTCTTAATAAATTATAAGTAGATAATATTAAATATCTTTCAGTCATTGCTTCAACTAGATTTTCTTCTAGGTGTTCAATATATTTTTCAGCTGTTAACCAATCATTAACCTCTCTTAAATCTTGACCCTCCCATTCAAGCAATTCATAAATTAATCTTGCGAATCCTTTTATTGCGAATCCTTTTATATCTTGATACATCTCACTTCCCTTCTTAGGAATTAAATTTTCCAGATAGGTTCCTTTTAATAACTTACCATTGGTTTCCAGTAAGGCAAATTCAAAGATTGGTTCCTTGTTTATAAGTAAATTGAAATTATTTTCAAATAAGACTTTAATTTCACTTACTCCCTTGGGAGATAAACCATTTAACTGTTCTTCCAATTTATTTAATTTACCTTGTATTTCAGTACCTAGTTTTATTTGAATATCCATATTAATACTTAATAATAAGATAATTTAAATCCTCTGGTTTGTCTTTATTCCTTTCAAATAGGAAATAATTTAAGGAAATATGGGAGTAATTTTCCATTAAATTTATGTTATGTTTTGACCAAAAAAATTTCAAAGAAATACTATTCTATAGGATATATCTAAAACTGGGAACTTCTCTTCCTTCAATATTAATAGTTTCAAGAAACATTGATTTTGGTCTTGCCCACAAAGAATTATTTCCAAATTCTTCAGAATCATAGAGTGCTATGTAAATTACTAATTCTTCTTGTGTCTCACTATGTCTTGCAAGACCAATAACTTCATATTGCTTTCCTTTATAATGTTCATATTTTCCGAGTTTTAATTCTCCCATATTGTTTAGTTATGATTAAATGTATATAAGTTTTGTTGGGTGGGAAATAGGCTTGTTAAACTACCTCTGCCTATACTCTATATCTCAAGCTTCAATTAAAAATATAAAGTCTCCTTTAGATGATATATTATGGAATACAAAAAAATATGTGAGGTTTATCATGCGTTGGAGTCTACTACGAAGGGGCTTGAGAAGACTGAGATACTTGCTAGATTCCTTAAGGAGATTCGTGATAAGCCTGAATTGATTTATCTTTTGCAAGGAAATATTTTTGCAGATTATGACCCTCGAGAAATTGGGATTTCGCATCAGTTGGCAATAAAGGCGATTGGTAAGGCTGGAGGAATTAGTGATGCTGAAGTAGTTGATGAATTTAAGGAGCTTGGAGATTTAGGTAAGGTTGCAGAATCTGTGTTGGGAAAAAATAAAAAACAAATGGCTTTGTTTTCGAGTAAATTGAGTGTTGGGAAAGTTCTGGCAAATTTGCAAAAATTACCGTCGCTGGAGGGAAAGGGAACTGTCGAGATTAAGATTGGTTTAATTATCGAGTTGTTGCATTCAGCGACTCCAATGGAGGCTAGGTATATTATCCGAACAGTTCTTAGCGATTTGAAAATTGGTGTTGGGTCTGGAATTTTGAGGGACGCGATTGTTAGGTATTGTTTTAATCCGAAGGATATTGAAGAGAAAAAAGTTTATGCCGTCGCTGTTCAGGAGGCTTATGATAAGTCTACAGATTTTGCAGAAGTTTTTGCAAAGACTTGTAGTAATGAATTGGAAAAAATTAAGTTGAAACCAGGGAAGCCCGTTAAGGTGATGTTATTCCCGAAGGCAAAGAATGTTGAAGATGCTTTTAGGATTGTTGGGAAACCTGCTGCGTTTGAGTATAAGTATGATGGGTTTAGGGTTATGATTAGTAAAGATGAAGATGGAAAGATTAAAATTTTTACTCGGAGGCTTGAAGAAGTTACTAATCAGTTTCCAGATATTGTAAGGTACGTTGAAAGTCATGTGACTGGTAAGAGTTTTATCCTCGACGCTGAAGCTATTGGATTTGCACCTGATGGTAAGACCCCTGAAGGGGGTACGAAGACATATAAATATACAGATTTTCAAGCGATTAGTCAGAGAATTCGTCGGAAATATGATATTGAAGAAATGGGAAAAAGTTTACCTGTTGAGTTAGAAGTTTTTGATATTATTTATTTGGACGGAGACAGTTTAATTGAAATCCCATTTGGTGAGAGGCGAAAGTTGGTTGAGAAGATTGTTAAGGAAGAGAAATTTAAAATTGTTCTAGCAAAACAGATTATTACCGACGATACCGAGAAAGTTGAAAAATTTTATGAGGAGGCTCTTGAGGAAGGTCAAGAAGGATTGATGGGGAAAAATTTGTCTGCACCGTATAAGCCTGGAGCTCGAGTTGGCTATGCTGTTAAGTTGAAGCCAGAAGATAATGATTTTGATTTGGTGATTACAGGGGCAGAATGGGGAACTGGGAAACGTGCGGGATGGTTGACTTCGTTTGATGTTGCATGTAAGAATGATGATGAACTTTTGCAAATTGGGAAAGTGTCGACGGGATTGAAAGAAAAACCAGATGAGGGATTAAGTTTTGGTGAGATGACTAAGATATTGAAAGAGTTAATTGTCGAGGAGCATGGTCGAAAGATTGTGGTTAAGCCTGATATTGTGGTAA
>JAGLIS010000013.1 GCA_023142835.1 Candidatus Pacearchaeota archaeon
ATAATTGTTGAAGGAAGAGCAGATGTTATTAACATGTTAAAACATGGAATCAAAAATGTTATAGGCATGCAAGGAACACATTTTCCAAAAACTATCACAAAGCTTGGCGAAGAAAAGGAATTAACACTTTTCGTCGACGGAGATAGAGGTGGAAATCTAATCGCTCAAAACGTCTGCGATAACGCTAAAGTAGTTTATATCGCACAAGCACCCGATGGAAAAGAAGTTGAAGAACTCGCTGGAAAAGAATTACTACAAGCACTTCGAAAGAAAGTTATAGCGAAAGATTTTTTCAAAAAGACTGACAACAATAAATCTCAGAAATCTTATGACCAAAAACCTAGATTTGAAGAGCCTGTCGAAAAGATTGAACGAAGAAATTTAAACGACGACGATATTTCAAAACTACGAGAACTAACTTCAGAGATTAAAGGAAACAATGTCCTTGTTCTAAATGAAAATTTAGAAGTTGTTAAAAACGTCCCTGCATCGAGATTAAGTTCTGTTGATACAAAAGAAGCTTTCGCACTGATGGTTTCTAACGCAACAGGAACAGTAATTCAAGCCGCAGAAAGACTTCAATCGAAAGTAGTTGCAGCTAAGACATTTGGGAAAATTCCAGAGACCAATATTAAACTAATTTCGTTGTAATCAACTCAATTAAAAACCTCCCCGATAAGGGGATTTTTATTTTTTTAAACTTCATAACTTTTATATACTCCCCTCCAGTTTACTAATCATGGTAAACGAGGTGATTAAACAAAACAATTTTTCTAATAAAAAATGGATGATTGTACTAATAATACTCGTTATTACTCTAGGAGTCATATGGAAAATATTCTTCAGTTACGCAACCTGTGGAAATTGGGATTGTTTTAATTCTCATCTAGAAAACTGTAATCGAGTAAAATTCGTAGGTGAAAGCAACGGACTAGTTTTTGAATATACTATAAAAGGCAGTTCCAACAACCTTTGCAATATAAACGTCAAATTACTCCAAGGAGAATTCAACAATCAAGATTCAATAAAATTAGAACACCAAGAAATGATTTGTAGCTTACCTCTCAGAACTATAGTAGCTCCAGAAAGAAATATCGGAAACTGTCACGGATTACTAAAGGAAGGTTTACAAGACCTAATAATTGAAAAATTATACACTTACTTAGTCCAAAATTTAGGAAGAATAAACTTAGAGGTTCTAGACATTCCTGAACTAGATTAATAACACCTCTCATAATCTATGTCAACAATCAAATTCGGTCCAGCAGGACTCGGCCCCGTCAAGGAAGCTATTTTTAACCTAGAAGAATTTCACCGCCTAGGATTAAAAGCATGCGAAATCTCATTCACTCACGGAGCTTATATCAAAGAAAAAGAAGACTCTCTTAAAATCGGAAAAGTTGCAAAAGAATTAGGAATCTCCCTATCAATCCACGCACCATATTATATTAACCTAAACTCAAAAGAGACCGAAAAGATTGAAGCATCAAAAAAGAGAATTTTAAAATGCTGTGAAATTGCACATTACCTTGAAGCAAAAAGAGTCGTGTTTCACCCAGGATTCTATTCAAACATGAAATCTGAAGAAGCCTCAATAAATATTAAGAAAAGCATTATCGAAATGATGACAGTTATTAAAAAAAAATGGGATGTTGAATTATGTCCTGAGATAATGGGGAAAGTAAATGTCTTCGGATCGATTGACGAAATTGCTGATTTAGTTAAAGATACAGGATGCGGATTTTGCATAGATTTCGCACACGTTTTAGCAAGATATGGTGAACACAAATTTGAAGAAATTAAAAAAGCATTTCCACAAAAAAAATGGCACGCTCATTTTTCCGGAATTGAATACAATGAAAAAGGTGAAAAAAATCATAAAAAAACCGACGTCAAAGAATGGATAAATTTTTTAAACTTTTTAAAAAAACTCGATAAAGACATTATCATAATCTGTGAAAGTCCCGACCCTATCAATGATAGTATTGCTGGTAAAAGTTTAACTCATAAAAATTAATTCCTTTGCTCCTTCTCCAAATCTTCCTTCCGTTGCTGCTCTTCCTCAAGCATCCTCACCCTAAGCTCAGAAATTCTCTCAAGAACTCTTTTTGCCTTTTCAGGGTCATCTCGTGCAACATTTAAAATATAAAGAATCTTTTTCAAAATATCATTATACGACTCACCCTTGTGCTCACGAAGCTTCTCTAAACGAATTTTAGTCTCCTCAACCAACTTTATCGTCGTCACTTTCGAAGTTCCCTTTATTTTTCTCGTTATTTTTTTATTACTCATTTTTACGATAAAATGTATACCAAAGTATACTATTTAAACTTTTTCGTCTCTTAATAATTACAACAATAAGAAGGTTTAAATATCCTTCAGTAGTTTAAATTCTAACTAAATTTAAAATGAAAAATATGAAAAGAAATTTGCTTTTAGTTCCTTTTATTGCAGTTCTAACCATGATGGTTGTAGGATTTGCTTCCGCAGATCTTGCAAGAAATATTGACACAGAATTTAACGGTGTTACACTTATCTCTGGATCCACAGTAATGGCTGGCGATGTTAATAGCATTGTCCCAGTACGAGTTACATTTGATGCAGACGATAATATGGATGACGTAAAAGTTAAGATTTATATGGAAGGCCACCGAGACGACGTTTCTGCTTCAACAAGTAGATTCGACATCGAAGACGGCACAACATATACTAAACTTTTGAAGTTAAGTTTACCTTCTGATGCTTATGATTTATCTGAAGAATACACACTTTATGTAGAAGTTGTTTCAAAAAATGACCGAACAGAAGAAGTGTATACTATCAGTATGCAAAGAGAATCTTATACTTTTGAAGTATTATCTGTAGATTATTCCACAAAAGTTTCTGCAGGAGAAGTTTTCCCTGTTTCTGTTGTCGTAAAAAACAACGGTTATAACAGAATGGACGATAACTATGTTATTGTTTCTATTCCAGCTTTGGGTGTTTCAACTCGAGGTTACATCGGAGACTTAATTCCTACAGAAGATTGTGAAGATAATCATTGCGATGACGAAGAAGATTCTGCTTCCACAACAGTATACCTGAAAATTCCAGATCAAGCTAATGTTAATGTTTACGAGATGAACGTTGAAATATACAACGAAGAATCTGAAACAAGCGTTACAAGATTAATCAGCGTAGACGATTCAGCATCAATGGTTTTGGCCGCGGTTAAGAACAAGGACTTGAATGCAGGAGAAACGATAACATACGATTTGATTATTGTTAACTCTGCCGACGATGTAAAAGTTTTCAACTTGAACGCTGTCTCCGGAAATGTTTTAGATGTATCTGTCCCTTCAGTAATTACTGTTGGTCCTGATGCTAGTGAAACAGTTTCTGTTACAGTCAATGCAGACAGCGATGCTACAGTTGGAACTTATACTTTCTCTGTAGATGTCAACGGTAAACAGGTTATTTTAGGCGCAAACATTGTTAAGACTAACGTCTCAACTTCAGTTGTAGCCCTAACAGTAATCCTCGTTATTATCTTCGTTGTCCTCCTTGCAGTTTTGGTTGTCCTTCTTACACGAAAGGAAAAAATTACTGAAGAAGTAGAAACTAGCTACTATTAAATTTATTTAATTTGCTTACTTTATTTTTCGTAAGCTTTTTGTTTTTTTTAAGAGAACAATCAAAGTGACATTCTTATAGCAACAGTTTTATACAAACGATAAGCAGTTCGCTTTGTTCACCCAAATTTTTCATTTAATTAGAAATAATCTTCCAAAAAATTTTCTACCAATGCTCACAAGGAATTTTAATTAAAGATTTTGTTTTTAACACCTTTGTAACAAATTTGTCTTTTCCTTCCCAATAAATAACAAAATCTTGCATAGCTTCCTTATTTTCCCTTGAATCTCCATAATTATAAAAAAACCTATTTTTTAATTTCCTTTTCACAATCATTCCAGACTTTTTATAAAATTCTGTGTTTTTGTTGCTACAAAAACCAAACCCAGTTTTACCTCTTTTTGATAAAAAATCCTTCATTGCTTGAACTAAAATTTTTCCATAACCTTTTCCTTTCTTAATAGAAACCATATTACTTATTCCAAATAAATTATAATCTTTTCCAAGATATTTTATTTTTATTGGTCTTAACAAACCAAATGACATAATATGACTATCCTTTTTTACAAAGAAAAAGCTACTCTTCATTTCTTCATCTTTTAATATTTTGAGCTCTTTTTCATAATTCTTACAACAAATAAAAGTTTTAATATTGATTTTCACAATAAAACCAATGTCTCTTTCTGATAGTTCATTTCCTTTTTTGATTTCTATTTTTATCTGATTTTTCATTTGCTTTTACCCCTTAAAAGATAACAGATAAAGCTTTTTTAATTTTACTTTTTGGGTTTTTGAAACAAAAACTCAAGGATTTCCAAACTTACTCAAGTTATGTCTACAAGCTCAACAAGGGGGCAAAATAAATTTGTCTTAATGAAAATATCAAAATAGAATTTATAAGAAAATAAACAGGTTGCTGGAATCCTAAAGGCTAGCGATTATAGAGAGTTAACGATAAAATTCGCTCACCTTATTTCGTAACTATCTTTAAAAAATCCCCATCCTCCAATAAATGATTCACTCCAACTTTCTGGTAAGGAAATTTTGCACTAGATCCATTTATTACCGCTTCCTTGAATTCATCTAATAGCTTTTTATGAATAGATAACACTAAATCTTTTACCGTAGAACCTTTTTCAAGAATTATTGGCTCTTCAGAATCTCCAGTATAAATTCTAATTAAGTTACTCTCTTCCCAAATTTTATCTCTCAGACTGTTCAAACCTTCCCCAGTTAATGCAGATATCAAAACTAGATTCTCACTAAATCTTTTCCTTAACTTTTCTGCGTTAATTTTTGATTCTGGAGAATCTATTTTATTTCCAACTATAATCATTGGCTTCTCAATTTTTGCTTTTTTTAATTCGTTGAAAATTGATTCGGCCTTGTCGATAGATTTCGTTAAGTCTACCATAAAAATTATTCCATCTGTGTTCTTTACAATTCCTATTAACCTTTTCCCTCCCCCTATATCTTCCGTTGCCCCTTCAATTAATCCAGGCAAATCAACAATTTGTATCTGTGCGCCATTTAATTTAATTATCGCAGGAATTGGTTTTAATGTTGTGAATTCATAACTTGCAATTTTTATTTCCATCCCAGATAATTTAGATAACAAGGAACTCTTTCCAGAACTCGGTCTCCCAACCAAAACAAATTGCCTATCTCCCTGTCTTGGAACACCCAGCCAATCTTGATGTTTTACCTTAGAACGAGTTTTTGTTTTATCAATTTCTATCATCAAAGATTTTCTTATTTCACCATAGGGACCTTGGTTATAACCTGGTAGTTCTTCAAGAATTTTCTTAATTTCATTCAATCGCGTTTTTCCATCTAGACCAATCAATCGTTTCTTTATCTGTCGTTTTTGTATTTCAGGTGGAAGTGCCATGTTAAAATTATATTAAGTTTAGAAATTTTGCATAGTTCTCCCCTCAAGCGAGGAGATTTTAAGCTTGGTTAAGAAGATTAAAAATAGAGACAAGTCTAGAAATAAATAATTCCCTTTCTAGTTTTATTTCTTTGTTCATAGCAATTCCTAATTACCAAGTTATTTAAATCTACTTATTTTTTAATAATTATGATTAAATCAAAACCAATTTTAATTGGAATATGCGGACCTTCAACTTCAGGAAAATCAACATTGGCAAATTTATTAACCAAAAAATTAGATGCAGAAATTATTGAAGCAGATAATTTTCTTTTAGCAAAACCAAGGAGAAAAATTGCAGGATATACCAGTTGGGAGCATCCTAAAAGTATGATGATGAAAGATTTCAAAAGAAGTCTAAAAGATATAAAAAACGGCAAAATAATTATCATTCCCTCAAAAAAGATGACTGAAATTTTTGACAAGAAGATACATCCCAAACAAATAATAATTGTTGAAGGTTTTTTAATTTTTCATGACAAATCTTTTTCAAATATGTTTGACTTAAAATTCTTTATTGATTTGCCTTTTGAAAAAATTACTCAAAGAAGAGTAAATTTTTGTGGAGAAGAAGAAAGAGATTATTGTGAAAAAGTTGTAATTCCTGAGCATTTAATCTATAGACAAAAGATGATTTCCAGTTCTGATTATATTTTGGACGGAAATAAAACAAAGTCCCGGATAGAAAAAGAAACATTGAAAATCATAAAAGATAAGGTAAAAGTTTAACTAAGGAGTAGTTACAAATAGAAAGGTTTAGGTGATTAGCCACTTTCCGCACTAAATCGACCTCCTTATACAAATATCGAAAAGCAAGTTAAAAATGTTTTCGTTTCTAAAATTATATCTGAATTCCATTTCTTTTAAATAAAGCGGATAATTATTTTTCTTGATTCCATGATATTTATGTAATCTTTCTTTCGCGTAACTCCAAAATCCTTCAATTCCATTTATGTGATTATGACCTTTTGCAAACTCATCTTCAGAATGTTTGATGATATTATGTTTTCCAAATTGGCTTAAACTATTGTAACTTTTGAAACCATCTGTGTAAAAAACAGAACCCTTTTTTGTTTTATTTTCTATCGCTTTCATTAAATTTTCTTTCGAAACATTTTCAACAATTTTCAAATAAATCTTGCCTTTTCTCTCGAGGATTCCGAAAACTATTGTTTTATTAAATGCTCCTCTGCCTCTATTCCCCTTTCGTTTCCCGCCAAAATAACTTTCATCAAGTTCTAATTTTCCATTCAATTTTCTTGCCTGATTATCAGAATAATTTTTGATACATTTTCTGAAATTCATAAATCTTGATTGAATTGTTTTGTAATTCAGATTCATTTCTCTGGCGGTTTTTCTTCCAGAGATTTCTAAATAAAAATAATAAAGAATTTGAATATCTGTTTTTAGTTTTTTGATAGAATAATATTTATAACAATTTTTACATTTCAGCCTTCCGTCTTTGAGTCTTAAAAGTCCATATTTACCACAATAAATACAACATTTTCCTTCAAAATACTTGCGTGCAAACCCCTTTATCATACTTCTCGACGACGTTTCGCTTGTTTTTAAGCGTTTTTAGTGCGGATTTTACCTAATCACCAAGGTTTATATAGTTTTTTGAGCATTAATTATTATGAAAAAACCAAAGATTGGAGTAGATTTTGATGGTGTTGTTGTGAACACTGGAGAACTTCAAAAATATGTTGCAAGAGAACTATTTGAAAAAAACATCTCTCCTAGTTGCCACTATTCTACTTCTATAAGAGAGGGATATTTAACAAATGAAGAAGCAAGAAGAGTTATTAATGAGACTTATAAAAATCAAAAGTATCTTCATTATCTTAAGGAACAACCAAATGCAAAAAAAACTCTTATGAATTTGGTTGATTCTGGATTTCCTTTGGAAATTATCACTGCTAGAGAAGGGAAAGAATTTGATTTTGCACAAAAATGGCTAAAACAAAATGGGATTTATATTCCTGTAAAATCAACTTTAGATGGAGAAGATAAAACTAAAGCTTGTAACGGGTTAGATGTTTATGTAGAAGATATTCCTTATCAGGCGAATTCATTAAAAGAAGTTGTTCCAAGAATTGTTCTATTTAATTCATATGACAATAAAGAATCTATTTTGACAGACGAAGAGAAAAGACAAATTGAGGGAATCGAAAGGATATCGGATTGGAATCAATTTAAACTTTAATTTCTTCTTTTAGAAAAAGAAGGCAAAAGGAACTCCCCATTTTCTTTTTAGAAAAAAGAAACAAAAGTAGGCTTATCTCTCTAATACTTGGTCGTCCCACCTAACAAATACAAAACCTTAAAACACTTCACTCTATCTAATATTATTAAAAAGTTATTGATAAAAAAACAATCTACTGAGAAATAATCAAACCTTCAAACTAATTATTTTAGAAATATTCTCTTGCATGCTCACCCCATAAAGATTCGTAGACTCAGAAATTAACGCATCATTATGAGTAACAACAGTATACTGGCCAGCAGTCATATATTTTTTTAGCAAAGCAGCGAGAAGCTCAGAATTATGTTTATCAAGAGCCGCATCAATCTCATCAAAAACATAAAAGCAATAAGGCTTATACTCCTGAATCGCAAAAATTAATGCTAAAGCCACCAAAGTTTTCTCCCCTCCAGAAAGAGAAGTAACATCAAAATATTTTCCTCGTGAGACTTTAATCAAAATATTTAATCCTCCTTCAAAAGGTTCTTTCTTATTCTCAAGTTCCAGAAAAACCTCTCCCTTTCTTGAGAGTTGTGAAAAATTCCTAGTAAAATATTCATTAACAGCATCAAGCGTATTAATAAAAGATTTTTTCTTTTTCTTATCAATTTCTTCTATAATCTTATACACATCCCCCTTTTCCTTCTCAATAATTTCAACTTTCTCCCTAATAAGATTAACTTGTTCCTCGACCTTATCAAAGACTTCCAAGGCCCTCATATTCACATTTCCTATTCGTGAAATTCCAAACTGCGCTTTTTGTAGTTTATCTTTTATCTGATCTATCGAAGCAGAAATAATTTCAACCACTCCAAACTCTGCAAATTCCGTCTTCAAAGAATCAATCTGTGCATCAAATTGCGCCTTCTGAATCTTATTATGATTAATCTTATCCTCAACGTTCCTCACAGTATGTTGCATCCCAATAATATCTGTCTCAACTACTTTCTGTTGATCCTGTAACTCATTCCTTGCCCCAAAAAATTCCTGAAACTTCTCATAAAGTTCTTGCTCCTCAAGTTCTTTTTTCCCAACATACTTATCTTTTTCAGAAATTAACATTACAATTTTTTTAAACTCAATCTCAGATTCTTCCACATCCCTCATCAAAGCCTTTAACTCAGAACTTAACCTATTAACATCCCTTTGTTTAACAGTAATCTCCGTATCAACATCAACATCCGCTAAAGACAACTCCTGAAGATTCAACCTCACCTCATCATACCTTTCCTCAACATCCTTTAACTTCTCAAACTCCACTTTTGTCTTATGAACTTTCTCATTAATAATAATAAGTTCTTTTTGTATTTCCTCTTGTGACTCAGCAATCCTTTTAATTTGATATTTTTTCTCATCCGCATTTTTTAACTTAATCTCATCAATATCCAATTCATTTAATTTTAATCTAAGAGCTGAAAGACTTTGCTTTAGTAAATTTATTTTATCATTATTTTCAAATTTTATTCTCAAGTTCCTTTCCACTTCTTCACTCGCCGATTTAATCGCACTATTTGCAGTAGAAGATATCTTACATTTATGTTCTTCTCCAACAACCTGTTTACATATTGGACAATTCTCCAATCTTATTATATCTCCCTTTAACCTTTCATCGCATTTAACTTTATTCTCAAGTATCGCATTTTGCTTTTCTTTCTCCAAAATTACATTTTCTAAATCAGATATTTGTCCAATTACCTGTTCAAGTTTCTTCCTCGACTCATCCTTTAAATTCCCAATAGTCTCAACAGATTTAGCATACTTAATCTCATTAAATAAAGAAGTTATATTCTGCTCAACCAATTGAATTTCCTTCCTCGATTCAATTAAAAATTTACTCTTTTCATTTTTTTGATTCTCCAAAGTTGATAAATCAGATTTTACCATATAGAACCTCCGTCGCTGTTGCTCCAATACATCAAATTTATCTTGAAGAATTCGTTGCTGTTCCTGTTGTTCCTTTATTTCTGGAGAACTAATCTGTATCCTTGAAATCTCTAATTGTAAGTTTTTAATTTTTTCCCTATTAAAATTTATCTTTTCCTTTCCCTGAACCATCCTACTTTCAAAATTTTCTCTTCGAACACCTAAACCTGCAAGCTCCACCTTATAATCTGAAATCTCTTTATGAAGAATCTCCTGCTCATTACTTGTCAAAGATTGAATTTTCTTATTAATTACAACAATTTTATTTTGAAGCTCGTCGACACCAAGACTCCTTTCATGAAGACTATTCTTTAATTTCTCAATTTCAATAACATAATCTTCAATTTTCTTACCTACCTCCATAATTTCTTTCTCTTTCTCTTTCATAGCCCTAGCAATCAGCGTCGCCTTACATTTTTTTATCGTCCCTTCAAGCTTCTGATAAGATAACGCTTCTTGTCGTTCTTTCTCAAGATTCTTTAAATAAGAACTCCTCTCCCGAAGAACTGCAGAAACTTCCTTCAACTTCTCCTCAGTCTTTTCTAATTCTCTCAAAGATTTATTCTTCCTAGTTTCATAAATAGATATTCCTGCAACCTCTTCGATTATTTTTCTTCGCTCTTCTGCCGTAGCATTTACCAGGGACTGTATTTCCCCTTGAAGAACAATATTAAATCCATTAGGGTCTACTCCTGCTTGAGACAAAAGCTCCAGAAGTTCCTGCCGAGTCTTAGTCTGATTATTTATTTTGTAAATTGACTGTCCATTTTTTCTAACAGTTCTTTTAATAATTACTTCATTCGAATCAATTGCAAAAGTCTTATCTGAATTATCGAACACCAATTCAACTGAAGCTTCAGAAGAACCTTTATAAGTTTTATTTCCAGAAAATATAAGATTCGCCGCTTTTGCAGCCCTAATAGATTTTATCGAAAGTCGACCAAGAACAAAACACAGAGCATCAGTAATGTTAGACTTACCGGAACCATTCGGACCGACGATAACATTAATTGCATCCTCGAAAAGTATCTCAGTCCTCCTAGCAAAAGATTTGAAACCATGCATCACCATCCTTTTTATGTAAGTCATAGAAACATCAAGAAAAGAGGGTTTTTAAAAATTATTGGAACAAACTTTGCTGATTTTTTTCCTTTACCAATCTTTTAACAGTATTCCAAGAAAACCTAATTATCTTTTTATATCTAGGATTATTGAAATTATCCCTAATAAATTCTTTTGTCTTGGGATCCGCAGGATACCCTGAACCAAAATCTTTCCCAAATTCTTTTCTTAACTTACCCATTTCGTCTTCTCTCTTTTCTTTTGCAATAATAGAAGCTGCCGATACTACAGGATGATTTAAATCCGCCTTATGCTCACAAACAAGCGAAACTAATTCCTGCTTTTCGATTAGCTTTTGAACATCATTCGACCAAGAAGAAATATTTACCGACGGACAATCAATTACCACCTTTACAGGCTCGTCTAAATCTTTTGTCAACCTATTTATAATCATCGCAGTTTTTATTGCCTCAAGATAATTGAGATTATCTGACTCGTCTATTTCTATTGGCTCCGAAACCTCTATATGATACTCAAACTGAGAAACAATCTTTTCCTTTAATTCCCTTCTCTGAATCGACGTAAGCAACTTAGAATCTTTCGCCCCCCAATCCTTAATCATCTGCTCTTCATTAGACTCAACCAAAACCCCAACCAAAACCATCGGACCCAAAACTGGACCCCTCCCTGCATCATCAATTCCAATCAACTTAGACATAAAATTTAATAGAACACTAATGTTTATAAGGGTTTTCGGTTAAGTATTTTCATAGCGGGGTGGAGCAGTCTGGTCAGCTCGCGAGGCCCATAACCTCGAGGTCACATGGTTCAAATCCTGTCCCCGCTATTGATTTTATCTCAAAATTTATAGTATTCATCCACTCCCGATAATCTTTTATATCCTAATTTCTGATTAATTTTACGTGGGGATGCCGGAGTGGCCAAACGGGCTGGCTTTAAGCGCCAGTAGCTT
>JAGLIS010000014.1 GCA_023142835.1 Candidatus Pacearchaeota archaeon
TTATGCTTACGGGGGTTCGAATCCTCCTCCCCACATTGATTCGAACACACGTAAATACGGGGGCAAGTGAAACGCTTTGAGCAAAAACAAATCAAACCTAAATATTTTGCGAAATGCATTTTACGAGTAGAATCCTCCCCCCACATTCGAACCAGTATAATCTATGGAAAAAAACATCTCACAAACGATGAACATCCTTGAAAAAAAATTTGGTCAAGATAGTTTAACAACACTAAATCGTATGAAAGGAAAATCCGACGCCTTCAAAATTCTAATTGCATGTTTACTCTCATTAAGAACAAAAGATGAAAACACAGAAAAAGTATGCAAAAAACTTTTTGCTGTTGCAGACACACCCGAACAAATCTCAAAATTACCACTTCCAAAATTAGAAAAATTGATCTTCTCCTCGGGACACTACAAAAAGAAAGCAAGAACATTGAAACACGTATCCCTCACATTAATCAAAGAATTCAATTCAAAAGTTCCAGACGACAAAGAAAAATTATTATCTATAAAAGGCATTGGTCCAAAAACTGCAAACATTGTTTTAGCATTCGCTTACGGAAAAAGTGTTCTTCCAATCGACATACATTGTCATCGAATTCCAAACCGACTCGGCTGGATAAAAACAAAAACACCTGAGCAAACTGAAAAAGAATTAGAGAAAATTTTACCGAAAAAATATTGGAATAAATTTAACGGAATTTTAGTTCTATTCGGGAAAAAAATTTGTCAGCCAATCTCACCTTGGTGTTCGAAATGTCCAATCTCTAATCATTGTTCTAAAATCAATGTCAATAGAAATAGATAATTATTTAAATCAAATTTAATTATCCATTTAAACAAGAATGATTTTAACTATTCTTATCTAAGTAAAATGGAAAACTTAAGATTAAAAAAATCCTTAGAAAGAATTTTTAATATTGCAAACATAAATTTTAATGGAAACAATCCTTGGGACATACAAGTCCATAATAATAACTTCTACCAGAAAGTTTTAGCTCAAGGTTCTCTCGGATTCGGAGAGTCTTACATGGATGGATGGTGGGATTGCGAAAAAATTGATGAATTAATCTACAGGATTTTTAATTCAGAATTAATTAATAAATTTAATAGGCGGGGAATTCTATGGGACATACTAAAAGCCAAAGTTTTAAACCTTCAGAACAAAAAGAGGTCTAAGAAAGTTGCCGAGGAACATTATGATTTAAGTCCTAAATTATATGAGTCTTTTTTAGACCCCTATAACCAATATACTTGCGGATATTTTAAGGACACTAACAATCTCAATAAAGCACAAGAACAAAAGTTAGATTTAATTTGTAAAAAACTTAAATTGTCCTCGAAAGATAAGGTTTTAGATATAGGGTGTGGTTGGGGAGGCTTTGCAAAATTTGCATCTGAAAAATATGGATGTCATGTTACTGGCATAAGTATTTCTGATGAACAGATAAAATATGCGAAAGAATATTGTAAGGGGTTTCCCATAGAAATTATTAAATCAGATTATAGAGATTTTAATGGAAAGTTTGACAAGATTTTAATTTGTGGGATGATTGAACATGTGGGTCCCAAAAATTACTCAGTTATCATGAAAAAAGTTCATAGATTTTTGAAAGATGATGGTTTGTTTTTATTACATACTATTGGGAAAAATGAATCTTCAAGTTTAACAGATCCTTGGATAGATAAGTATATCTTTCCAAATGGAAGACTTCCTTCAGTAAAACAAATAGGAGACGTTATTGAAAAAAATTTTGTCCTAGAAGATTGGCACAATTTTGGAACAGATTATGATAAAACTTTAATGGCATGGAATAATAACTTTAATAAAAATTGGAAAAATCTTAAAAAAGATTACGATGAAAAATTTAAAAGAATATGGAACTATTACCTTTTAAGTTGTGCAGGTGGATTCAGAGCTAGAAATACTCAATTATGGCAAATTGTCCTTTCAAAAAAAGGAGTTAAGGGCGGCTATAATTCTATACGTTAAACTTATTTTATTAAAGCCTCTGGCAGGGGGTCAAACCGACGACCTTTTGATTTTTCGAAATCTTCCTTTGAAAACATGAAGGTTTTACAAACCCACTTTACGAATCAAATACTCTGACAACGCAGTGAACGAAGTGAGACCGATGTCAACGAGGATTTTTAATCCGAAATTATCAACTGAACTACAGAGGCACACACAAAAAATACAAAAAGACTTTATTAATTTAATTATCCTAAAAAGTAAATTTTATAAAAGCTTTTAATTAATCTAAATTATGGATGGATTTGATTTAACAAAATACCAAGAAGACGAGAAAGAGAAAGAGAAAATTCGTAAAATTATGGGGAAGGTCCTGTCTGGACGAAGTGGCTACGAAGCAATTATTGAAAAAAGGGAAGATATCAAAAGATGTTCAGAATGTAATTGGGCTCTTGAAGGCGGGGAGAAATTTTGCCCCGAATGTGGAACCAAATGTTAATTAATTAACTTTAAAATCTCCTTATATTTCTATTTATTATGAAGCTAGCAATAATCCACAAAGAAAAATGCAAGCCCACAATTTGCGGACATGAGTGCAAAAAATATTGCCCCATTGAAAAAAAGGAAGCAAGTAGTTGCGTAAATATCTTAGACAAAGCAACAATTGATGAAAATACCTGTATCGGTTGCGCTATCTGCGTAAAGCGATGTCCATTCGAAGCTATCGAAATAATTAACCTCCCATCAGTAAATGAAGGAGATATAGTATACCGATACGGAGAAAACGGTTTTGCCTTATATGGTTTACCTACACCAAAAGAAGGAAGCGTTCTAGGACTATTAGGTAGAAACGGGATTGGAAAATCCACTGCAATAAAATTATTAGCTGGAACAGAAAAAATAAATCTAGGGGAAAAATCATCAAGCGAAGAAGACATTAAGAAATTTTTTAAGGGAAACGAAATCCTAAGATATTTTGAAAATTTAAGTTCTAAAAAAATCTCATATAAGCCACAAAATTTATCTCAATTGGCAGTTGATATTAAAGTTATAGAATTATTGAAAAAGAGAGGAAAAACTACAGACATTAAAAAATTAGCTAAGAAACTAAACATCGAAAATGTTTTAGAAAATAAAATGGATAAATTATCTGGAGGAGAACTCCAAAAAGTTGCAATTTTAGCCGCCTCGCTAGGAGATAATGATATCTATTTCTTTGACGAACCACTAGCGTTTTTAGATATTAAAGAACGACTAAGAATCAGCAATTTTTTAAAAGAGATTTCAAAGAACAAAACCCTTATCGTTGTAGAACATGACTTATTAATTCTCGATTACTTAACCGATTACTTAAATATATTTTTCGGAGGACAAGGTGCATTCGGAACTGTATCAGGAATAAAATCTTCAAAAGTAGGCGTCAACGCTTATCTACACGGATTCTTAAAAGAGGAAAACTTAAGAATTAGAGACAAATCCTTAAATTTTAACTTCACCAAAAACCCTCCAATGTCTGGAGCAAAAATCACCGAATGGCCTAGTTTCAATTTAAAATTTAATTCGGGTTTCGAGTTAAATGTTGGTGCAGGAGAGATTCACCAAAATCATGTCATCGGTATACTTGGTAAAAACGGAACAGGAAAAACAAGTTTCGTTCGAGCATTATCTGGAGAATTAGAAACCAACAAAGGAAAATTAGACTTAAATCTAGACATATCATACAAACCCCAATATCTATTTACAGAAAGTAACGAAATTGTAAAAGATATTATGTTCAAAGAAAAAATTGGGAAAAAATTAGCCTCAGTATTTAATCTAGGAGTTTTACAATCAAAAAAATTAAAAGAATTATCAGGCGGAGAATTACAACGATTTAGCATCGCAAAATGTTTAGCAAAGAATGCAGAAGTTTATTTAATCGACGAACCATCTGCATACCTAGATGTTGAAGAAAGAATTTCAGTTGCAAAAGCAATCAAAGACACAATGACTGAAAGAGAAAAAACAGCATTCGTAGTCGACCACGATTTACTTCTTATAAGTTACCTAGCAGATTCAATCATCAATTTTGATGGAGAGCCAGGAATCTCAGGAAAAGCATCAAAGATTAAAGGATTTGAAGAAGGAATTTCAGAATTATTAAAATCACTAGATATCACATTAAGAAAAGATAAAGATTCAGGACGACCGAGAATAAATAAAAAAGATTCTGTTTTAGATAGGGAACAAAAAGCCGCTGGAAAGTGGGCTGTGTTTTAAGGAAAGAAAGGAAGTTTAATAAATCCATCTCTCATTAAATACTTATGAAAAAATTTATAATTAAACTACTCGCAAAAGAAACTAATCTAAAAACCAAAGAACTTGAAAACCTAATTGAAATTCCTCCTTCAGATAATTTAGGAGACTACGCAATCCCTTGTTTCATTCTATCAAAAAAATTAAAAAAATCTCCAATAATTATTGCTGAAGAATTAGTAAAAAAATTAAGAAAAAGTTTACCAAAAGAAGTCTCCAATACTGATTTTAAAGGACCTTATGTAAATTTCTTCATAGATAAAAAAATCCTAGCGGAAAACGTTTTAGAAAAAGTTAAACAAAAAAACTTTGGCAAATTAAATATCGACAAAAAGAAAATCGGAATTGAATATCCTTCGCCAAACACAAACAAAGCATTACACGTCGGACATTTAAGAAACATGGCAATCGGAGAATCAATTTGTAAAATCATGGATAACACTAGAAACAAAGTAATACATCTAAACCTGTTCAATGATAGAGGAATCCTAATTTCCAAATCAATGATAGGATATGAAAAATTTGCCGAAGGGAAAACTCCTGAAAGTGAAAATATCAAGGAGGACAAATTCGTCGGAGATTTATACATAAAATTTAGTAAGGCGTCTTCTAAAAACGAAAAGTTAGAAAAATTAGCACAGGAGAAATTAAAACTTTGGGAAAAAGGAGATAAAAAAACAATAGCTCTCTGGAAAAAATTGAACTCATGGACATATTCAGGTATGCAAAAAACATTTGATAAATTTGGTCTCTCCAAAATTGATAAAAATTATTACGAAAGTGAAATTTATAAAAAAGGTAAAGAACTCATCAAAACAGGTCTGAAAAATAAAGTGTTTTACAATAAAGAGGATGGTGCGGTTGCTATTAATTTAGAAAAAGAAAAATTAGGTGAAAAAATCCTTCTAAGGTCAGACGGAACTTCAGTTTATATTACCCAGGATTTATACTTGGCTGAACAAAAAATTAAAGACTTCAATTTAGATAGTTCGTATTATATCGTAGGTTGCGATCAAGAATACCACTTCAAAGTTTTATTTAGCATCTTAGAAAAATTAGGTCTAAAAAAAGATTGGAAACATTTATCCTATGGGATGGTTAGTTTACCAGAAGGAAAAATGAAATCTCGAGAAGGAACTGCAATTTCCGCAGATGACTTAATTACTGAAACCCAAGAGATTGCAAAAAAAGGAATTGAGTCCAGAGCTACAGAAAAATTAAACAAAAAAGAATTAGAAGACCGAAGTTTGAAAATTGCCCTTTCAGCAATAAAATATAGTTTATTAAAAGTTGATATCCGACGAGGAATAATATTTAATCCTAACGAAGCCCTAGCTTTTGAAGGCGACACGGGACCCTATCTTCTCTACTCTTACGCAAGAGCCTCAAGTATCCTCAAAAAAGTTAAGAATAAAAAAACAATAAAAATCTTAGACTTAAAAGATACTGAAATCAAATTGTTAAAAAAAATCAACTCATTCGAAGATACCATAACAAAAGCTTACGAAAATCTAGCACCAAACTTAATCGCCAATTATGCCTTCGAGCTATCTCAAATATTCAACGAATTCTACCATGACTGCCCAGTTCTAGGAAGCATCGAAGAAGGATTCCGATTAAAATTAGTTAATGCTTTCAGAATTACATTAAAAAAAAGTTTGGACTTGTTGGGAATTGATGTTTTGGAAGAGATGTAAATCTTAACTGATTAGATTCTACATAGTCTTCTATAAATCGCGGTTCTGAAGCTGAACGGATTGCTAATCAAGAAATTTGATTTTTTCAGAAGGCTTATTAACTTTATCCAGAATAACTCCTGATTGCTCTAAAAACTTCCTTGCAGATTCGTCGGAATAATTATGATAGCTGACGACTCTTTTAATTCCTGCATTGACAATCATTCTTGCACATAAAGTGCATGGTGTATGGGTACAATATATTGTAGAACCATAAACCGAAATTCCATGAATCGCCCCCTGAATAATCGCATTCATTTCTGCATGAACCGCCCTGCATATTTCATGACCAGTTCCTGTTTTAATTTTAAGTTCATTTTTCAAACATCCAACCTCGGAGCAGTTTGGAGCCCCTCTTGCAGAACCGTTATAACCACTCGTGATTACTCTTTTATCTTTGACGATAACAGCCCCGATGTTATGCCTAAGACAAGTGGATCTTTCTGCAACTAAGGATGCTAATTTCATAAAATACTCGTCCCACGTCGGACGAGAATGTTTTTCCCCAACACCGTTCTTAATCTTATTCAAAATATTCTCAACTTTCTTATGAAGCTCCTCGACAGTCCAATCATTCTTAAAACTATAATCTGCCAATTCAATACATCTCTTAAGATTCTGTTCATTAGGATTATCCGACACCATTTCTCGTTGTTCTTGCCTAACAAAATCCTCAAACGAAACCCTATCACTAACACTCTTCCGTTCAACAATCCTTACATATCGAGTTTCAACATCTGCATCAACAGCAAACAATATGAAATCTTTTTTCTTCCGAAGAGCATCAACCTCCCCAACACATCTGACACTCTCAATAACCGCATCACCCCCAACCTCTTTAGCCCGAGAATATAACTGCTCAACAATATAGCTAGGATTATTTTTCGCCCTCAAATCATTCGCAACCAAAACCATATTATCCCTATTAGACTCTAGCCCCCTTCTCATAATTTCTTCAACAAGAAAATCCCTAACCGAATAATGCTTAAACCCCTTTTTCAAAAGACACTCAACAATCGTCCCCTTCCCAGCCCCGAGAGTTCCAGTAATCCCAATAATCATATAAGAGGACTATAATAATTATTTATAAAAACTATTACAATCAATTATATATTTTACTCTCTCCTTAATCTCAAACTTCTCCCTTCAAATATCTCTTCCTCTTATCTTCATCAAATTTTTCAATAGCATACCTCAACATCGTTCTAGGCATATCCCTATAATGAATTTTTAAAAAACTCTCTTCAATCTCCAAATCCCTTTTCCCAATCTCCCTTAACATCCACCCCACAGCCTTATGAATCAAATCATGCGAATCTTTCAACAAAATCTTAGAAATCCTCAAAGCATCATCAAACTCTCCATTTCTAATAAAAGTAAAAGTCGCAATAATCCCAATTCTCCTCTCCCACAAATTCTCACTCTTTGCCAACCTAACCAAAACCCTCCTATCTTTCTTATTTAACAAATAATCTCCGACAATATTCGGAGCCGACAAATCAACCAAATCCCAATTATTCACACTCTTGCTATTTGCCAAATAAAAATTAAATAGAACTCTCCGCCCACCATCATAATCAGTACGTTTATACTTTTCAATCAAAATCAACAGGGCAAGCAATCTCTTCTCATGAACTCCTGATTTAAGATACTTTTCAATACCCTCAAACACCATTCCCCGAGATTCTCTAGCAATTTTTCTAAGATCAGGTACACTTATCCCCCAAAAAACATCACCCTCGCCATATTGCCCCTTCCCCGTCTTAAAAAATCCCTGAAGAATCCTCGCCTTCTCCTTGTCTGCTAATTTTCTCAAATCTTTATCTATCATTCCCATAAAATTAAATAAAATCCTTAAATTAAAAACATATCTAATAATCTATTATCTTGCCCCAGTACTTCCCCAAGCACCATCGCCCCTCATCGTCTCACTTAAATCATTAACAACATCTACTTCCACCGTCGCCACTGGAGCAATTATAACTTGTGCAACCCTATCACCAACCTTAATCTCAAAATCTTCATCTCCACTATTCAAAACTATTACACCATATTCTCCTCGATAAGTATACTCAATAACACCTCCAAGAACACAAATCCCTTTCTTCAAGGCTAGCCCACTCCTCTCACGAATAGAAGAAAAATACCCTTCAGGCAACTCCATCGCAATCCCCGTAGAAACCAATTGCCTCTTCCCCACAGGAACTATATAATTTTCTGCCGAGAACAAATCCATTCCTGCATCCCCTTCATGCGCATACATCGGAACAACCGCATCCTCTTTCAACTTCCTAACTTTAACATTTATACTCATTTCAAAAACTCCTTCTCCAAATCATCAGAATACTTATCCAAATCAAACCCATTCACAGCAACACCTGACCTAACCACAACCTTAGCCACAGCCAAAGCAACCTCAATAACGACTCGTCGATTAAATGGATCAACAATAAACATATCCCTTGTCGGCTCCCCAACCAAACCAACCAAAGCCTCGACAGCTGCAACCTTCATTTCCTCACTAATCTCCCTCGCACGACAATCCAACGCTCCACGAAAAATCCCAGGGAAAGCTAAAATATTATTAATTTGATTCGAATGATCACTACGACCTGTCGCCATAATAACATCATCACAAATCTCATGCGCTTCGCCCCATTCAATCTCTGCATCCGGATTCGCCAAAGCAAAAACAATCCTATCCCCAGACATACTCCTCAACATCTCTGGTTTCAACAAACCCTTCTTAGATACCCCAATAAAAACATCCGCACCCACCATCACCTCAGCCAAACTCCTCTTATCCGTATCAACAGCAAACTCCTTCTTGAACTCATCGGCCTCCCGACCAACAAAAACAACCCCCTTAGAATCGCACATAACTAAATTATTTTTACCAACACCAAGATTCACCAACATTTTCGCAATCGCAATACCAGCAGCCCCACCCCCACTCATCACGACCCTAACCACTCCAATCTCCTTCCCAGCAACCTTCAATGCGTTCAACAAACCCGCACCGACGACAACAGCCGTCCCATGTTGATCATCGTGAAAAACAGGAATGTTCAAACTCGCTTTTAACCTGCGTTCAATTTCAAAACATTCTGGTGCCTTAAAATCTTCAAGATTAATACCTCCATAAGTCCCCGCAATCAACTCAACAGTCCGCACAATCTCATCAACATCCACAGAATCAATCTCAACATCAACCGCATCAATCCCAGCGAAATACTTAAACAACAAAGCCTTCCCCTCCATCACAGGTTTCCCAGCCAAGGCACCAATATTCCCAAGCCCCAAAACTGCCGTCCCATTGCTCACAACAGCGACGGAATTCCCTTTTGAAGTATATTCATAAACTTTATTCTCGTCTTCAACAATCTCCAAACACGGAATCGCAACACCAGGAGTATACGCCAAACTCAAATCCTCTTTACTTTCACAAGGCGTCAAAATCTCAGTCCCAATTTTCCCAGCATACTTCCCACCTCGATGATATTCCAACACCTTCTTTTTAAAATCCATAACAATTCGAAACTCATTTTGTTTTAATACTTTTGTAATCATAGCTAACCTCAACACCGAACCCCAACTTCGTCAAAAAATTCACCAACACCTTCCTTTAATTCATTAAGATAATCTTCAGAAATATTTCTCTCCTTCAAAAAACTCTTATCAATCAAATCTCCTCGAGACTTAAACCCTTGTAAAAAAAATTTCTTAGGCTTCTTCCCACAGACATCTCTTAACCATCGACCAATAGCTTTCATCTCAGAAACATCATGGAATCTCCCAACAACTGTCGTCCTAAACTCATAATTCTCGAGACTAGAAACTAACCGAATAGATTCCTCAATCTTCCCCAAATCAACCTCTACCCCGGCAACTTTAGAATAATCCTCTCTACAAGACTTAACATCCATCGCAACAGCGTCAATCAAACTATCATTAATTAATTTCCCCAACACCTCAGGAAAACTTCCATTAGTATCTATCTTTATTTTATATCCCAAATCCTTAATCTTTCTCACAAAATCCAAATCCAAACTCATCAAAGGTTCACCTCCAGAAATACAAACAGCATCGAGCTTTCCCTTTCTTTCATTCAGAAACTCCAAAACCTCCTCCTCAGAAAAACCCTTCCCAAACTTTCGAATAACCAAATCAGGATTATGGCAAAAGCCACAACGAAAATTACATCCGAATAAAAAAATCGTGCAAGCGACCTCTCCAGGATAATCTACAAGAGTCATTTTTTGCAATCCCGCAATTTTCATAGTTTATTCTCAGTAAACATCATCCTATCCTTAAACTCTTCAATCTTCCCTTCATTCCATTGAGCAGTCGGTCGCAAATAACCAACAATTCTGCTCCAAACTTCACACCTTGTCCTTGCCATATGTATCACCTCCTAAATTTACTTGAGAATTCAACAAAGGTTTTTCTAATTCCCTAATTGTCTCAGAACCCCTAACCTCCGAAGAAAAATCTGAAGAAATACTCTCATCAGAATGCACACTTAAAATTTCTGCAACTTCAATGTCATCCCCTACAATTTCATCAGAAACAGAAACAGGATTAGCTACAACCTCGGAAATTTCCTCATCGCACTTAGGACAATACTCATGCTCCCCAGCAATATATCCATGAACTGGACAAACAGAAAAAGTTGGAGTAATCGTAAAATAAGGTAAATGATAACCATGAGCAATCTTTTTCACCATTATCTTAACAGCCTCCCTATCTAACTTCTCCCCAATAAAAGTATGGAAAACTGTACCTCCAGTATACTTGCATTGCAATTCATCCTGCAAATCTAAGGCCTCAAAAACATCGTCAGTAAAATTCACAGGCAACTGCGATGAATTAGTATAATACGGTTTTGCCCCTTTCTGATAAACCTCTTCATTCGCAACAATAATTCTTCCAAACCTTTTCTTATCTAATCTAGCAAACCGATAAGTCGTTCCCTCTGCCGGAGTCGCCTCCAAATTATAAATATTCCCAGTCTCTTCCTGATACTCTTCCAATTTACTCCTCATAAAATCCATAACCTTAATTGCAAACTCATGACCTTTTTCCGTCGTAATATTTTCACCATGCATAAAATTAATAATAGCTTCATTCATCCCAAGCAATCCTATCGTAGCAAAATGATTCTTCCAATACTGTCCAAACCTCTGATTCACCTGTCTCAAATAAAACTTCGAATAAGGATAAAG
>JAGLIS010000015.1 GCA_023142835.1 Candidatus Pacearchaeota archaeon
CGCAATAAAATCGTCTTCACCCGTCGACACATAACCTAATCTAACTATATTAATCGTAACAACTCCGATACTTCCAGTTTGTGGATTCGCTCCAAACAAACCCCCTCCTCGTTTCCTCAACTCTTTTTGATCCAACCTAAGACGACAACACATACTCCTCGCATCCTCTGGCTTCATATCAGAATTAACAAAATTAGAAAAATAAGGAATCCCATACTTTGCCGTCATCTCCCAAATTAAATCATAATCAGAATTATCCCAATCAAAATCTTTCGTGATGTTATAGGTAGGAATTGGAAAAGTAAAAACTCTTCCCGAAGCATCACCGTCGAGCATACACTCTGCAAAAGCTCGATTAATCATTTCCATCTCCACCTTAAATTCTTTATAAGTTTCCATCTGAGGCTGACCTCCAATAAGGACATGTTCATCAACCATATAAGAAGGAACTTTCAAATCCATCGTAAGATTTGTAAACGGAGTTTGAAATCCGACCCTCGTCGGCACAGTCATATTAAATAAAAATTCCTGCATTCCTTGCTTAACATCCTTGTAACTCAAATTATCATATCTCACAAATGGTGCGAGTAGAGTATCAAAATTAGAAAACGCCTGAGCACCCGCAGTCTCTCCTTGTAACGTATAAAAAAAATTAACTATTTGACCCAACGCTGTCCGAAAATGTTTCGGTGGCTTCGACTCCACTTTCCCCTTAACACCCCTAAATCCAACAGTCAATAAATCTTTCAAATCCCACCCGACGCAATAAGCCCCCAAAGTCCCCAAATCATGAATATGCAAATCCCCAGCCTCGTGAACTTTCCTAATCGCTTCAGGATAAACCCTCCTCATCCAATAATTCGCAATAATCTTCGTCGCAATATAATTATTCAAACCCTGAAGAGAAAAACCCATATTAGAATTTTCCTTAATCATCCAATCATCCAAACCAATATAATCCTCCACGGCCTCGATAGTATCAAATAAACCCTTAACATTTCTCAACTCATCATGACTCTTTCGATAAAGAATAAACGCCTTCGCAACCTTCGCATGTCCCTCTTCAATCAAAACCTTCTCAATCAAATCCTGAACTTCTTCAACATCAGGAATCATATGCTCACCCGTAGATTCATCCAAACTCTTCACAATTAAATCCGCAAGCAAATTAGACTTCTCTCTATCATCTCCACCAACAGCTCGTGCCGCACGCCAAATAGCATCAGCGATTTTATCTACTTGGAATAAAACAACACTTCCATCACGCTTACGAATTTTATTTACCATTTTCTTATTTTAATTTTTTTAACTCATCCTTAAACTCATCAATATCTGCAAAATCACGATACACCGACGCAAACCGGATATACGCAATCTTATCAACCTTCCTAAGCTTAGCCATTACTATCTCTCCAATTTGGAAACTCCGAATATCCTTATCCTTTGCAACTCTATAAACTTTCGCCGCAACATCATCTACAATCACCTCAATTTGTCCAGTAGTAAACGGTCTTTTCTCAAGATTTTTTCCAATCCCCTCAAGAAGTTTATCACGGTTAAATTTCTCCCTCCGACCATCTTTCTTAATAACATTCAAATCCAACTCAACCCGCTCATAAGTAGTAAATCGCTTACCACACTTAAGGCACTCCCTTCTCCTACGCGCAACAGAACCCGAATCTCGCTTATCTGTAACCTTCGTCTCTGTATTAGTACAATATGGACATAGCATGTTATTTATAGTGAATACAAGATATTGTATCTTATACCTCCTTTTGCCACAATCTCTTGTGGACGCAAAGAAACAAAACTTTGAAGGCTATTTAAAGATTATTGTAATCAGAAAACTAGCTTTATTTTTTAAAAATAATCTAAAAATCAGCAGTTACTTTTTTTAAGGAATTACTAAGATTTAAGAACTATTAAATTCGCATTTTAACAGTCCGATAAACCTCGTCGTGAATCTCATCAATAGTTTTCAAAGAATCAATATCTTTCCCGGAAGCACAATCAATTTTATTCCAATTATAAAATTCAGCCAATTGTAAATACGCTTCTTCCGCATTTCTCAGATGCTTAGGATTATTCTCATGCTCATCAGCCTTCCCCTTACGACCTTTCTTCAATCCCATACCTACAAGATAAGGCATATACAAAAAAATCGTCAAATCCGCTCGAGGTAACCCTAACAAATCATGCTCCAATTTTTCCACAAACTTATAAAAATCCTCACGCTCCTTAGCATCCCTAATCTTCCCTCCCTGATGCCCCATGTTCGCAGAAACATACCTATCCAAAATCAAATGCTTTCCAGAATTTAAAATAGACTTAATCTTTAACAATGCCGCTAGCCTGTCCGCCGCATAATAAAGAGAAGCAACTTTAGGATCAACAGAATCGGAACCATCAGGGAACCAACACTCACTAATCTCTGGCTTCCCCAAATACGGACCTCCAACAATCTTTCCAGTAGGAGTATCATACCTAGGAAAACTCATAGTCTCACAAAGTATATTTTCCCGAAGAAACCTCTCAACTAATTTCCTCGTTTGAGTTTCTTTCCCAGAACAATCCGTCCCAGCAATGACAATTAATTTCCCTTCTTCCATTTAAACTAATCTACTAGTTTTAAACTTAAATTTAATTTATAAATAATTATATACCTCACTAACTACTATTCAAACAACTAAAAATCTTACAAGCATTACAAACTCCTTACAATTAATTCTCTTAAGCTAACCTATCAAAATTCCCAACACCTTCAGGTTTCACAATCTTCCTACCAAAATTCATACCTAATTTATCACCCAAAACTTTTCCAAAAAGTTTTTCCAAACTAGAACATTCTTTATCTCTACCTTCCATAATTCCAGAAATTGTAGTTGGATATAACATTTCACTCTCAAAAGGCACTTCATTTCTAAGAGATTGAGATACCCCAAAAATAGGTTCGCTATTTTGACCTCTCTTAAAATAAATACTACATGCAGAACCTAGACCATAACCATTCTCATTAAGACTATCAATTTGTAAACTCATAAAAACTATAAGAAAAAGAGATTAATAAATGCTTGTATACTAAACTATCTAATCCAAATAACTAAAAATTTTACAAGTATTACAAACATTTCCCCTAGATGGCTCACCACATTCCTTACACTGCATAATTTCCCTAACATTCCTCTGCCTTAATTGCGGAATCAACTTTTGAAAATTCTTAACAATCTTAACCTTTTCAGAATCACTAATCTCTTCCATCCACTCACGAGTCTCAACCCTATAAGTCCCAAACGCACACGGACACTTATCATATAGAATATCAAACTTCTTCCCCTTAGCATACTTCAAAATCTCAGACTCCGGAATAAAAAACAACGGCTTCACCCTCTGAACAAAACCACACTCCCGCTCCCCTCTTCTAAGCCCTAAGTTTGGGCCAGCAGGGTCACCTGCTTGCAGGTTCTCGTGCCCCGGAGGGGTATGCCCATTTGGGGCCTCAGTTCTCAGTTCTGAATCACCCCCCGTCGCTGGAGAAGAATTAACCCCTAGCAAAACATTCCCTTTCAAAAAATTCATCAAAACATTCTGTGCCTCATCATCCAAATTATGCCCTGTAACCAATTTATCTGCCCCAAGCTTCTTCGCCCATTTATTCAAAATCCACCGCTTAATAATTCCACAAACAGTACATCCCGACAGATTCTTTTCCTTTTTCAAAACATCCTTAATAAAATTCATCCCATTCCCCAACACCTTCCTCAAATCAACAATTGTCAAAGGAACTCCAATCCCCTCGCAAAACTTCGTCATCTTTTCATTATGAATCTCTGACCAATTCCCAATTCCCAAATCAATCATCAACCCCTCGACATCATATCCAAACCGATGCAACATATACAAAACAGCGACGGAATCTTTCCCTCCCGACAAAGCCACAACAACTTTATCAGTTTTCTCAATAAGACTATGTTTCATTATAGTATCTCTAGCATTCTTTTCAATGTCCATAAAATAAAGACGGGGAAAACATTTATAAAGAATTACTATCTCAACAAAACATGACCGACAAGAAAAAAGTCAGCTGTAAAAAAATTCTAAAGAAGTGTAAAGAAAACTACTGGGCAATCTCTACAATTACACTAGCAATTTTATTAGTAATTATCCTAATTACTGGAACAAGTGCATGTTCTGTAACTAATCTCTTTCATAATTCTGCAATTGGAACAACAGAGGCAGGTCAAAAAGTATTAGAATTCGCAAACAATCAAGGTGCAAATGCAGAATTAGTAGACACAACAGATGATGGACAATTATACGAAGTAACTCTATCTATACAAGGACAAGAAGTTCCAGTTTATGTTACAAGAGATGGAGAAAATTTAATTCCGAGTTTAATTCCATTGACAGTCCCATTGACAGCAAATGCGATTCAAGATACACCACAGCAACAACCAAGACCAACAGAAGTTATTAAATCCGACAAACCTGTAGCAGAATTATTTATCATGACACATTGCCCTTATGGTACTCAGGCAGAAAAGGGATTCCTTCCAGTTTTAGAATCATTCGATAAAGCAGACGCAAAAATTAGGTTTGTTCATTACTTCATGCACCAACCAGAAGAAACCGAAACGCCAATACAAATTTGCATCAGGGAAGAACAACCAGACAAATTCCTACCATACCTAAGGGAATTCTTAAAAGAAGGAAATTCGGAAACTGCATTAACTATTGCAAATGTGGATGTAGCAAAGATGAATGAATGTATATCTTCTGGAAAGGGGGAAGAATACTACAATGTAGATAAAGCTCTTAGTGAATCTTATGGAGTTCGTGGCTCTCCAACACTAGTTATAAATGGTATAGTCGTACAAAGTGGAAGAGACGCTACAAGTTACTTATCAGCAATCTGTTCAGCATTCAATAATGTTCCTGAAGAATGTGGAACATTGACACTTTCAAGCACATCACCAAGTCCAATGTGGGGATGGGATGAAAGCGGAAGCGATACTCAAGCTCAATGCTAATCATTCTAAAAAATTAATTAATATAAATCTCATCAAAATTAATTTCTTTCCCCATTCTAAGCAACTATTTTAACCCCAGATTCAAAAAAAAATTCTACCATAAATAAACTTACCATTACAAAATATATCCTAGAGAACAATAACTTATTTAAACTTAAAAAACAATCAATACTATGAAAAATTTTTATGGAGTCGGACAAGAAAACTGGGAACTACATAAACTGATTATAGAAAGATTTAATGACGCAAAATTCGATAACAATTCCGAACAACATTTAGAAAATCTGATTAATAAATCTATTCCACTAATTAAAGGATACACAACAAAAAAATTAGCTAAGATTTTTTCGGAATGTATTGAATGGATTGGAGAAGGACCCAGACAAGATACCGACTGGCTCTCTGCAGAAAAATACACAAATTTCCTTCTTGAAGGACACGGACTAAATGAATTAGCATATAAAGTAATTATTCTCGGTGCATATGAAACATTACCTGAAAAATCTCTTTCTAAAGAACTACCCCTTCCTAAAGAAAATTATGATGTTACCAATCGTGGAGGAACATTAATATGTTTACCTTATAAAAAACAAATGCAAAAACTATCTGAAGAAGAATTAGAAAATCACCTTCAAGAAGGATATGAAAAATTACCAAAAAACATGGATCAATTTTTAGGGCGACAAATATTTAAAATCTATCAAAACACAAGAGAATTAAAAAATATGTACTCAGAGAATTACGGAGAAATTATATTTTATTAAAAACCCAATTCTTTTCCTAGACCTAACCCAATTTTAATTCTTAGCAGGCTTAGACAAGGCGGGCAAACCCGTAGCGTACCGACGTACGTAAGGGTTTGTCCAACGACGGATAAGTCGCTAAGAATTAAAATTACTTATCTAAATAAGCAAGTTCATCATTATCAAACTTCAATTCTTCCCTAATCTCTTGTTTAGCCAAAATTATCTTCAACAACATAAAATCTTTCATCGCAGTCTTCGTTGAAATATGGCAACGTTTCGCATACTTCTGACAAATCGTCTTCTTCTTCGCAGCCCTCTGATTCTGTAACCATATCTTCAAAATTCTCGACGGCTTCCGATAATTCGTCCACCCAGTTCGATTATACTTCTTCGCAGCTGCAACCCCTGCACCAAGCAAAAAATACTCATACACCATAAACCTCCAATGCCTCTGCCTTCTAATCCGTCCCCGAAAAACATCCGCCAAAGACAAAGCATCCAAAGCCCTCACCAACTCAACACCCTTATACTCCACAGGAATATTCTCTTCGACCCATAAAAAAATATCATCAATAGGCATATTCACCTCATCATAAACTTTAAGCATCTCACCATTAATCTCAGTATTCTTGAAAACATATTGTAACGCGGAAAAAATCGACTGTTCCTTATTCCGTTCCCCAACCTCACACAAAAGTTCCGGAGAATCCATCTTCGACAAAATCTGCAAATCGTTCAACGCCGCCCGAATATCCCCTCGAGCCTTAATTGAAATAGAAGTCAAAACCTCCGACGACACAACACAATTCTCCTTCTCACAAACCTCTTGCAAAATCCTAAGAACAACCTTATAATCAACTTCCTTCAACTGAACAAGCTCCGCCTTCTGTCGAAGCAAACTAAATTTCTTATCCCAAATATCATTAGCAGTAATTATTACCGGAAACGCCGAATTTCCTAAAAGCACCAACAACTCTCCAAGCCCTCCACGATCCTTAATCGATGCAATACCATCAACCTCATCAACCAAAATAATTTTGTTCTTTTGAAACAAACTCTTCTGCCTCGACGCTGGACCAACAATCTCCGCAATCTTTGCCTTATTCCTAAAATCAGAAGCATTCAACTCCAAAATCTCTGCATCCATTTCAAAAGCAACCGCATAAGCAAGACTAGTTTTTCCAACTCCTGGAGGACCATGCAACGCAACCGCCTTCTTCTTCGGAAAACTTCTCAAAAAAATTTTAATCTTATCTACTGCGAGTTCCTGTCCCTTCACATCTGAAAAACACCTCGTCCGATATTTCTCACACCAAGGCACATGGTCATTATTTATCATAAAATTACTCACCCCCCTTTTCAACCCCGTTAACTCCACCAATACCTGCCAAAATAAATCCTGCCAACAACGCCTCCAACTGAATAAATTCATCCGCACCCTCGACCAACCTAAACTCAATCTCGCCAGTTTTCTCAGTCAACTTAACCTTCAAAAAATTATCAATCGGCAAATTCCAAATCTCCTTCTGAATCGCCTTAATAACATCCTGCCCCGAAATCGACTCTTTCAACATTATATCCAAAAGCTTCTCTCTAGAATTAACAAAATCCCCACTTAACGCATAATCCAGAACAATCTTAATATCCGACGGCTTCGCCTTAGAAACAATCGTATTAACCAAATCAGGAGTAATATTCGGAGAAATCGACGCTGTAGCTTGCAACAAATTAATCACACGACGACAATCACCCTCACTCGACTCATACAAAGCATCAAACGCATCCGCACTAATCGACAACCCCTCACTCTCTCCAATCAAATCAATCCGCTTCTTAATATCCTTTTTCTCCAAAAGCTGAAACCGAAAAACAACAGCCCTCGACTGAATAGGATCAAGAATCTTCGAAGAATAATTACAAGACATAACAAACCTACACGTGCTCGTAAAGTTCTCCATAGTCCTTCTCAATGCCTGTTGAGCCTCTCTCGTCAAAGCATCTGCCTCATCCAAAAAAATAACCTTAAACGGCACATCCCCAAACGCCTTAGTCCTAGCAAAATCCTTAACCTTCTGCCTCACAACATCAATTCCCCTCTCATCCGAAGCATTCAACTCCAAATAATTCTCTCTCCATGATTCTCCAAACAAACTCTTAACAACAATCAAAGCCAAAGTCGACTTCCCAGTCCCCGCAGGACCCGCAAAAAGCAAATGCGGAATATTCA
>JAGLIS010000016.1 GCA_023142835.1 Candidatus Pacearchaeota archaeon
GTCCACACCTCCGAATTATAATGCTCACTCATATATTAAAATAAATGATTTAGTTTATAAGGATTATTGTGGTAAAATTACTTATTCTCATAAACCGTCGGACACCAATTTGAAGAAGATTAAAATTTTTCTCCATCTTCCTTGCAATACGAGTTTTTAACTCATCTACGACAAGATTAGAAAAATTATTATTCGACTTAAAAGAACTATTAGAAATATAAACAAGCCCGCCTTTTGCAAAATTATCTAATCTTTCAGGATAACAATTAGTACGCGAATTAGACAAATAAAGTTTATTAAAAACAAGGGGATAATTCATAATAGTTGATATACTATTATGAATAATCTCAATCTTATGCAGAGAATCCAAAACTTCTAATAACTTCTTCTTAGAAAAATAACTCTCTCTGAATTATATCTCCCTCCTTAACATCAAAACCATTAGAAGAATTAAAACTACCTGCCCTATAAAAAGGCCCAAAATCTCCTTTATTCAAAAAACTTATCTGCTCCCTCATAAACATTATCTGAGCCTCATCTCTATCAACAGCATAAACTTTCCTTACATAAGGCGCAATAGCAAGGGGGACATCGCCAGAACCATCAATAGAAATAACAACACCTGAAGGTTTCAAATCAAGTCCATCAATAATAGATGGAATATATTCATTAGTACATGGATAAAGAACACGATACTCTACCAAACCAACTTTATCTTCAACCATATTAATTTCCCACTAAGATTAAAATTATAACTATCTGCCTCTCTTCATCTTTCTCTTACGCTTTTCCTTCTTAAGTCTCTTTCGTTGCCACTTCCAACGCATTTGACCTTTCTTCTTCCAACGTCTTGAACTTCTTTTCATATTATTTATTAAATGAACCTAGAGAATTAATTCTCACATTCCACAATATTTAACCTAATTTTTGCTTTATAAAGTTTTCCGCATCCCAAAGAAAATAACTTTATCCTTGAAATATTTTTAATGTTACTTAATTAAATTTAGTTAATAAGAAAAACAAATAAAAAGATTAGAACTATGAAAAAATCTCTGGCAAATAAGTGAATTTATATTCATCAGTATATTGCATGAATTCATATTCTCTAATGTTTTCTCCAAATTTCATTCTCATATCTTGTATATATTTGTACAGTTCTGCATTACTCTTAACCTGAAATTCCGTTTCCAAATCAGCACCACCTACCAATTCAGTAGTATGCACCGTATTAGAATGTATATGAATAAAATTAAAAATTTCCTCTTTCTTTTTTTGTGTTAAATTTTGTAATGTAAAATGCACCTTGAAGTACATATATCCTAATTTATTAATATTCAAAAACGGTCTGAATCCTAAAATTATCCCATTTTTAATAAGTTTTTTTATCCTATACCTAACTACAATTTCAGAAGTTTTTATTTTTCTTGCTATATCAATTGTTTTCATCCGAGCATTTTTTGTTAAAACTTCAAGTATCTTATAATCCATTTCATCTATTTTTTCAGGAGTGCAATCCTCCCCTTCATTAAATCCCATAACATCGGCCTTGGAACTTTTTGTTTTTTTCTCAAGAATATAATCTCGATGATAATGCCACATTCTTGTAACAATCGCCACATCATATCTTTCAATATATTTATGATATTTAAATAAAAACTCATTTATAACATTCCTATATTCATAAACATTTTTACAAAATATTCCAGTATTCAAATCCCAAATTCCCTCAATACGAGTTATCCAACTTGCCCTACCTTTTAACCAATCAATAATTTCCTTCTCTTTCTCTACAGTCAAATTCTGAAATTTAAAAAAAGTCCTATACCATTCAAAACCTAATTTCATCGAATTAATAATTGTCATAAAATAGTTAATATAGCCTTTTTCTACAAGCTGATTTATTCTATATCTCACTGAATCTCTACTAAGACCAACTTTTTTAGCAATTTGACTATCTGTCTGTCTAGTATTTAAATCTAATTGATAAAGTATCTTTCTATCCTTCAAGTCTAATTTCTCTAACATATACTTGTTTAATATAAAATTACTTATAAATTTATCGTTTTTGTGTGATTATTAAAGAAAAGTTATATATACCAATTTAATAGTAATACTATTACAAAGTAATAAAAAATACTAAAGAAAATGGTAAATAAAAAAATAAACTTGAAACTTATAGAAGCTCCAACAGCTTCTTTAAAGATTAATGGAGAAAGATTAGGAACAGATAGAATAAGGACTCCAGTTCCAACTCAACCAATTCTTCTTCCATCCTTAGAGAAAGGATTGGATAGTTTAGGTTACAAAGTTGATAGCGAAATTATCAATATGAAATTAGGAGATTATCATGAATATAAAAAAGGAACAATAGATTTACAAGGATTGCAACTTGAAAATTATGTTCTTGGAGCACCATTTGAATCTGTTAAAGATTCTTTAAAGGAAGCAGATGTTATCGGATTAACTTCAAATTTTACATATTCAGCAAATGTTGTTAAAGATTTTATAGGTTATGCAAAAAAAGTAAACCCTAACCTAAAAATTGTTGTGGGTGGAGCAGATGCATCTACAAGACAAGATTTTTATCTTCACTCAGGAGCAGATGCAGTTGTCAAGGGAGAAGGAGAGAATAATGGACATTATGTAATTGACGCTTTAACAAAAGGATATGGTCTAGAAGATATAGCAAGAGTTGCCTTCAAAAAAGGTGATAGAATTATAAAAACCGTGCAAGGACTTGGAAACGAACCGATTAATTTAAACGAGCTACCTTTCCCCTCACTACATAAAGTCAATTTAGCAGATTATATAGATACAGGAGAGGGACCGCTTCCAAAGGGAGCATCTACCCCAATATGGGCATATACAACTTCGAGAGGGTGCCCAAATTTCTGTCCTTATTGTACAACTCCTTTCTTAAAACCTAATTTCAGAAAGATGAGCTTAGAACGGATTGCACAATATTTTGAATATATAAAAAAGGCAGGAGTCAAAACCCTGATATCTAATGAAGATAGTATTTTGAGAAGAATGGGCGCTAGTGGTTCTCCAAGAGATCCAAATGGAAGAATTGAAGTCATAGAATATGCAAAACTAATAATGGATACTGGCTTACCCTTTGAATTGGCTAATGGATTAGAAATAGGAAAGTTAGCAAATAGAAAAGGTGAGCCGGATATAGAATTAATTAATTCCTTTTTTAAACATAGAATAAATCCTGATGGAAGTTTTAGTGGAACTTATAGATGTTATATCCCTTTAGAAAGTGTAACTGATGAAGGAATTTCAAGATTAAAAAAATTAAGATCATATGAAATCGAGAAAAATGTTTTGAGAGCTATCGCAGAAACAAAAGTACCTATGTTAAATTTTGGAATTATGGTAGGAGCTCCAAATGAAACTCCTCAAAACATAGATAAAACTCGAGAGAGATGTTACGAAATCAAAGAAATGATTGGAAAAATCTCTCCAGACACTCAATTGTACTTTAATTTTTTTATGTCCACCCTATTACCTGGAACTCCATATTTTAAAAAATATGAAAATAGATTAATAGCAGACATAAATACTCAGCCAGAATTCTGGAGTTTTTATATTAGTGGTATTAATGGAGATTATTATTCAGCTAAAGATATGACTTTGAAAAGAAGAGAATTATCTAAGGAAATAAATGGGACTCATGCTATGCAGGTTTATGATGGACAAAATGTTACTAAAAAATAAAGTTGCAATAGTTACTGGATCCACTCGAGGAATTGGAAAAGCAATAGTTAAAGCTCTGGTATCAGAAGGAGCAAAAGTAATAATTAATTCTTACCATTCAACTAATGAGGGAAAAGAATTGGAAAAAGAATTAAACTCTCAAGGATTTAATACAACTTACATCCAAGCAGACATTTCAGAAGAAGCAGATGTTCAAAAATTATTTGAAGAGACAATTAGAGTTTACGGAAAAATTGATATTTTAATTAATAATGCGGGAGTATTTTTAAGAAAAAACAAGATAGAGAAATCAAAATTTGAAGATTATATAGAAATACATAAAGTTAACGGATGGGGAGTATACTTATGTTCAAAATATGCAATACAATTTATGGAAACAGGAAAAATAGTTAACATATCTTCAATTTATGGTATCCAACCAAATCCCAATTCTATTTTAGCAAGCGGAGTTAAAGCAGAAGTCGAAAATTATACCAAATCATTTGCAAAAAAGTATAAAAAAAGAATTGAAGTAAATGCAGTTGCTCCAGGGTATACAAATACTAAAATTGTAAATGATAATTTTTCTTCCGATGAATTAAAAAAAGTCACAGAAAAAATGTCAAGAAAAAAACTACTTTCTACAAAAGAGATAGCAAATGCAGTAATTTTTCTTATAAAAAATGATAGCATCTCTGGTCAAACAATTACAGTAGATGGAGGATATCTTTTAAATTGAAATGTTTCATTCTCTAAAAGTATCTACCTGGTTCGAATCAATAGCCCCTCCAGGATGGGTCTGCCCCAACCAATATAATTATTTATTGGTGAGGGTATCGAACCTGGTTCGAATCAATAGCCCCTCCAGGATTCGAACCTGGGTCGCAAGGCCCAGAACCTCGCATCCTTGACCACTAGACTAAAGGGCTTCTTACCTTTTATCTTTTACTTTAAACTAAAAGGCTATGAGAACCTAAGAAAATCTCAATTTAAAAAGTTTTATAATCTCTTATCCCCTCAACAAAACATGAAAATCAAAGCAACATTAATCTCAGATAAAATAACTTCAAATACACTAGAAGCCCAAAATCTATTTGCAACTAGCAGATTCGGAGAGAAAATCGGAGAGAAAATATTCTATTCACTATCTGAAGCACTCTATCTTATCGATGATAAAAAAATGGAAATTCTAAACCCTCAAAACAAAAAACTAACTCAAGAAGAGATTCTAAGAAAATTTGAAAAGATAGATAAAAAATTCAAAATAAAATATTTAGTTTTCAAAGACCTACGAAAAAAAGGTTACATAGTAAAATCTGCATTAAAATTTGGCGCAGAATTTAGAATATACGACAAAGGTAAAAAAGTAGATAAAAGTCATTCAAAGTGGATTTGTTTTCCAGTTTCAGAAAACAAACAAATAAATTGGCAAGAATTCTCCGCAAAAAATCGAATCGCAAACTCCATAAAGAAAAATCTTCTTGTAGCAATTGTCGACGAAGAAGGAGCTATCTCTTACTACGAAGTTAAATGGACGAGGATATAGATTTTTCCAGACGAAACTAATTTTCTCGACCACAAAAAATATTTAAACCTTATTAGCAGTCTCAATCCTATGATAGATATACCACAAAAAAAAACCAAGATAATTTCCTTCATTGAAGAAAATGGTCCATCCCTTCCAGTCCGAATAGCAAAAGCAATTGACATGGACCCTGTATTCGCATCCGCAATTCTCTCAGAACTTCTCAACACGAAACAAATTAAGATGAGTCACATGAAAATAGGGGCGTCATCCCTTTACCTTCTCCCCGAACAAGAACAAAAACTTGAAGAGCAAACCGAAAATCTCAAACCAATAGAAAAAGAAGCCTACCTAAAACTCAAAGAAAGAAAAATTCTAACTCACGAAGATGAAGAACCCGCAATCCGAGTAGCACTCCAAAACATCAAAGACTTCGCAATACCCTTTAAGTTCCAAGAAAAAATAATGTGGAAATATGCATTCACCCATGACGAAGAAATTAAAAATATCTTGATACCCAAGAAAGAAAAAGTTAAACAAGAAAAACCTAAACAAGAAGAAGCTAAAATAGAAAATATCTTTCAAAAAGAAAATAAAGAAGAACCAGAAAAAATTATTTCCCTTCCTAAAATAGAGATTAAACAAAAAACTCTTACAGAAAAAGAACTCTCAATAGAAACTAAAGAACCTAAACCTGAGTTCCTAGAAGAAATAAAAAAATTCCTTAAAACTAAAAACATAAAATTCTTAGAAGAAATCCAATCAGAAAAAAAAGAAATCGTAGCAAAAGTCAGTATTGAATCCGAACTCGGAAATATAAATTTCCTTCTCATAGCGAAGAACAAACAAACAACCTCCAAAGAAGAAATCGCTGCAGCAATCCAAATAGCAATTTACAACAAGATGCCATGTCTTTTAGTCATAAGAAAACAACCTTCAAAGAACCTCCAAAAAATAATAGAAGAAAATTATCTTATCAAACTCGAGATAATAGACTAATATTTATCAAATCTGACACTCATAAAATCCTTGTCTTAAAAATTCCCTATTAACTTTTTCTTTCTGAAAAGAATCCTTGAAAGGAAAAATTTTTTGAAAAAAATTTTCTTTTTCCGAAGAACCACAAATCGCTGAAGCAAAACGTTTAATCTCCTTAGAAACTACATTTGAATTATCAAGAATTGTTATCGGAGTATTACAATTCAAAGCTTGTGCCATTTTTTTATGATCTCTTATTCTAGCCATCACAGGAATTTCTGAAATAAGTTCAATTTCATTAAGATTATATTCATGTCTTGGAGAACGAATCCGATTTATAACAAGACCTCCAATTGGAGTATTCTGTTCCTTCGCGAGTCTCGCCGCTTTTAACGACGTCGTTAAAGTCACATTATCTGGAGAAGTCACAACAAAAATTTTATCCGCCGCGGCAATTACAGGTTTCAATTCCTCATAATTTGGCGACGAATCTATAATTATAAAATCATATCGATTCCTAAATTTATTCAAAATTTGTTTCAGTTTGAATACATCTATTTCTCCAAGGTAATACATCGAGGCTGGAACAACATCTATCCCATAAGATTCATAAATCGCATTATGAAGTAACGTCCCAGAAAGTGCATCATGAAGAGTTATTTCATTTGTCAAGTCAAGATAAAGTCCAATATTGGGTGCAGAGAAATTAGCATCTACAAGCAAAACTTTCTTTCCGAAATCGTTGACTAAAGAAGACGCAGTTTCAAGAGCTAACGTTGTTTTCCCAACTCCTCCTTTTATCGATACGAATGCTAGAACATTTGTCATTTCATCACCTAAAACAAATAACGTTTAAAGGTATATAAAATTATTGTAAAGAAGAAAATAAAACTTCCCCTGAAATAAGTCCCCTCAAAACATCCTTCAAATCTTTTATCTTAACTCTTCTCTGCTCACCATCATCCCTATTCCTAATCGTCACATCTTTCTTTTTCCCAGAATCACCATCGACAGTAATACAAAACGGAGTCCCGACCTCATCATTCCTCGCGTACCGCCTCCCAACCGAACCCGACTCATCATAAACAACATTCCACTCCTCCCGAAGATTCCTACAAATTTCCCGAGCCTGCTCAACCAACTTCTCGTCTTTCTTAACCAAAGGAAAAACCGCAACCTTAATCGGAGCCAACTTTGGATTCAACTTAAGAACAACATTCCCTTTCTCACCGACAGAATACGCATCCAACATAAAAACAAGAAACGCTCTCTCAACACCAAGAGAAGGTTCAGCAACAACCATCGGCAATAATTTTTTACCAGCCACATCATCCATAATTTTCAAATCGCTTTTAGAAAACTTCTCATGCTGAGTCAAATCAAAAATCCCTCTATCCGCAATACCCTGAAGCTCCTTCCACCCAAACGGAAATTTATATTCAATATCCCAAGTATCCGTCGCATAATGAGATTTCTCATCCTTCACATGTTGCCTAATTCTAAAATTCTCTGGATTTGCCCCAAGCTCAAAAAACCACTTCAACCCACTCGATAACCAATAAGCATGCCAAGGCAACTGAATTATTTTTTCCTCCAATGCTTTCTCAATAGACATTCTCATCGGCTCCGAATTCTCATCCTGCATCTTTGAAGAATATATCAAAATTTCCATATCCTCAATTTCAAACGGACACTCCTTATTTTTACTAGGATCAATAAAATATTCTATCTCCATCTGTTCAAACTCTCTCGACCTAAAAACAAAATTCCTCGGAGCAATCTCATTCCTAAACGCCTTCCCAACCTGAGCAATTCCAAACGGAAGCTTCAACCGAGCATTCTCCTGAACAAGTTTAAAATCCGCAAAAATCAACTGTGCAGTTTCAGGTCTCAAATAAGAAGTCACCGAATCGTCCTCAATCGGACCAACCTGCGTCGTGAACATCGGATTAAACTTCCCCTTTGACTCCAACTCACCCTTACACTTCTCACATCTAACCTTCCCCAACTCATGCTCATCAATCTTAAACTTACTCCCACACTTCTTACAAACCACCGCGACATCAACAAAATTCGCGACATGCCCAGACGCCTCCCAAACTTTAGGACTCGTAACAATCGAACCATCAATCCCCACGACATCATCCCTACAATGAACATGAAACTTCCACCAAGAACTCTTAATATTATTCTTCAACTCAGAACCCATCGGACCAAAATCCCAAAAACCAGCAAGCCCTCCATACAACTCCCCCGAAGGATACACAAACCCCTTCCGCTTACAAAAATTCGCAAGTTCATCAATAGTGATATCTGCCATACTAACAAACAGAAAGAATAGTTTATAAAAATATTTATAAAGTTTTATCCCTCTTATAGTTATGTATGAAGTTCACAAAAGAATTATTGAAAAGTCTTGTAGATTCAGGTCAAGAAGTTTGTATCTTTTCAAAAGAAGCATCAATCTTATTTTCCGACTTTTCTAGAAACGATTTCAATAATTTTTCTACAAGGTCTTATTATCTTTGGAAAAATCAAGAAAGACCCATCCCGCTGAGTGTTGTAATTAAAATAGTCGAAAAATTAAATTTGAAAAGTCTTGAAGTAGAATATTTTTCCACAAAAGGAGGAAATAAAATAAAACTTCCCAACGAGGAAAATGTTAGTTTTTGTTATTTTTTAGGGGTTGTTTTGGGTGATGGTTGTATTATTCATTCTATTAGGGGAAATAGAAACTCATGGTCAATACAAATAACTTCTAATTCTATTGAAAAAATAAAATACTTTAGAAAATTAATTTTGGAACTTTTTGAAGCAAAAACAGTTTTTTATCATGTAAAAAATTATTACAATTTACATATTTTTTCAAAACCCCTTGCAATGATTTTGGCGAATAAATATGAAATCCCTATTGGTCTAAAATATGAAAAAATTAAGGTTCCAGAAATAGTAAAAAAAAGACAGGGTTGGAAAAAGGGTTTTATTAAAGGTGTTTTTGAGTGTGACGGAAATATCTATAATTATCGTTGCAAAAAGAGTGTTCAATTAAGACAAAAATCTAAAGATTTTTTAATAGGTGTTCGTGAAATTTGTAAAGATATTGGAATTTTTTTCCACGAACCCTACTATGACAAAGCAAATAACTCTTGGGTGCTTTGGACATGCAAAAAATCAGTTGTAGGTAATTTTATAAAGAAAATAAGTGATTTTAAGATTGAAGCTCCCGTAACTCAGCCTGGATAGAGTGCTAGCCTTCTAAAATCTTCTTTGAAGAGAGCTAGAAGTCGCAGGTTCAAATCCTGCCGGGAGCGTTGAGGTGGTGGTTAAGAATCGCCTAAGAATTCTAGTAAAATAAAATGGGGAAAATATCTCTCAAAGACGGACAAAAAATAGATATAGATATCTGGGATAACAATCAAATTCAAAAATATATTAATGCGAAAACAAGACCAACAGAGAAAACAGGAGAAAATTTACATTACAAGGATTTACATTTTTTTGGACCAAATTTCGTAAATGAAGGATATAAAGAAAATAATTTTTACCCTAGTGAAAAAGAGATTTCCAAATTAGAAATTCAAAATATAAATGGACAAGCTAATTCAGACTACGATAGAAATATTGTTGCAATTTCAAATAGTGAGATCATTGGAATTTCTTCATTCTTGTGGAATAAGGATCATTATAAATTTTGGCATTATTACATGAGATTTACTAGTGTCAAACAAAGTTGGAAAAATATAGGAGTTGGAACAAGTTTAATAAAAAGGTTTAATGAGCCTTGTTTTATGTGGAATAAAATCTTTATGCTACCAAAGATTTATGAGAATGAAGGAAGAAAATATCTCCTTCCAATGATTAACAAAGAACTCTGTGGAGAACATTTTGCCATTATTCCACCCTATTATTTAGGAGATACACCCAAAAAACCAGGAATTTATAACTTAGATGGGAAAATAATCAATAACATTAGTAAAATAAAACATGTTAATTAAATTGAAAGCATTCTATCTACTAAAAAATTGAACTACCCTTTCAGTTAACTTTAAAAGAATTATTTATCTCAAGTTCTTGTGCAGGTATAGCCAAGCAGTAAGGCAAGCGGCTGCAACCCGCTGATCCCAGGTGCAATTCCTGGTATCTGCTTTATGATAAAAAAAGGATGGATGGGGATAGGAGTCTCTAACACTTATGTAAAAATTCTTAAGTCTTTAGATCTTTCTGAGTTTAATTTTGATAATTTTTTGATAATTATTGCAGACGAAATAAATACAAAATATAATTCTCGAAAAAAAGGTCAACTTTCGGAAGATATTTCTAATCTATCCAAAAAGATTTCTTTAAAGGGATTAAGTGTTCAGTATTGGAACTATTTTTCTTCAAAGAAAAAGTATAGGATTTTTTTGGATAAATATAGAGACCTTTTTATTAACGACGAGAATTTTCAAAAAGATGTCTTAAGATTAGTTAAAAGAAATAGAAAAATGAAAGAGATAAAGAATTCTGAGGGTTATGTTCTTGAAGAATTGGCTTCTATTTCATATATGGCAGAGAAGGGTTTTGTTAAATTTGGAGTGAAATCAAAAGAAGAAGTTTTTGATAATCTTGCCAAAAAGTATCCTCTAGTGAATAATCTTGTTTTTGAATATTTTTGATAGATTTATAAATTTGTAAATATAGTATATCCCATGGCAGAAAAAATTAAACTAACCTTCCTCGGAACAGGCTCGGCAATCCCCACAGCTCGACGAAATCACTTAGCAATGCTCCTACAATACAAAGCCGAAACCATCCTAATCGACTGTGGCGAAGGAGCCCAACGACAATTCCGAAAAGCAAAACTAAACCCCTGCAAAATCACAAAAATCCTAATCAGCCACTGGCACGGCGACCACATCCTAGGACTACCTGGACTCCTGCAAACCCTCAACCTCAACGGCTACAACGGCGACCTAACTATCTACGGACCAAAAGGAAGCAAAACCGAGTTCAAAGAAAAAATCTCCCCATATTTAAACTTCTATTGGAAAACTTCAAAACAACAAGGAAACCAATTTAACATTATCGTCAAAGAAATCGACGAAGACATTATTTTTGAAAACGACGACTTCTCCATCAAGTCCGCAGAAATGGACCACGGTTGCCCTACCGTCGCCTATTCATTCACAACAAAGAAAAAAAACAGACTAGACAAAACGAAACTCGCAAAACTAAAATTGCCAAACTCACCTTTAATCGGCGAATTAATCAAAGGAAAAACTGTCAAAATTAACGGAAAGAAAATTAACGGAAAGAACCTAATGTATACCGAACCTCAAAAAAAAGTAACCTTTATCCTCGACACCAAAATAAACGACAACGCTATCAACCTAGCAAAAGAATCTGACCTCCTAATCAGCGAAGCAACACACTCAGCAGATGAACAAGAAACTGCAGAAAAATACGGACACCTAACTTCCGTCGATGCTGCAAAGATTGCTAAAAAAGCAAAAGCTAAGAAACTGGCTCTGATACATTTGAGCCAGAGATATGACGAAATCCCAAAGATTATTTCGAATGAAGCAAAGAAAGTTTTCTCGAATGTTATTGTGCCTGAAGATTTGGATAGGTTAGAATTATAAAGTTCCCACTAAAAATCATTATAACAAAATAAACTCGACAAAACATTTAAATAATCTACACTTGTATACATAGGTATATGGAAACCACCATAAGAGTAAATCAAGAAATAAAATCAGATCTAGACAAATTTAGACAATATAAAAATGAAAGTTATAATGAACTAATTAGAAAACTTTTATTCATTGCTAAATTATGCGAAGACAATCCAAAATTAAGTCTGGAAACAATTAAAGCAATAAAAGAAGCAAGAGAAAAAATTAAGGTAGGAGAATTTTATACAGAAGAAGAAGCAAAAAAAATCCTCGGCTTGTAAAATGTATAAACTTATTTTTGAAAAAAGAGCATTGCGAGATTTGAACAAACTTGATAGACAAATTAAAGAAAGGATTTGGAATAAATTACAAGATTGTAAAGAAAATCCTTTTATATTTCTAAAACCTCTCATTCAAATTAGAGGATTCAAATTAAGGGTTGGAGATTATAGAATCATAATAGATGTTAGAGAAGAAATAAGAATTTTAACCGTTCTAAAAATAGGACATCGAAAAAATATTTACGAAAGATAAAGTCCCAACTACCAACAAAGTTCCAAGAATTAGCGTCGTGTGAAATAAACCCGACAAACACTATCCTTACGCTTTAGCCGCCGATGAAGGAGTAATGAAGATTATTGTATCTCCACGCAAAAACATCAAGCCATAACTCGTTGTCTGCTCTCCATTCTCAACTTCTTTCGCATTATCGAGAACCACATTAACGTGGATATCGAACGCGAGCAAAGTACCAACATATTGCTTGCCAGTTTTCAGCTGCACTAAAATCTCTTTACCCTTCGATGAATTCAGCAAATCCAAGGGCCTATCAATTCCATTTACCATAATTCTATTCGAAAATTATAGTTTTTAAAGATTTAGGTTTCTATTTGTAATTAAAAAATAATATAGCAAATCTTTTAAATCAAATTTAGTTTCAAATTCTATGGCTCTATAGCTCAGCGGTAGAGCGCCGCTCTCATGAGGCGGAGGT
>JAGLIS010000017.1 GCA_023142835.1 Candidatus Pacearchaeota archaeon
AACGAAGTGATTAGAAAAATTTTAGAGTGAATTACGAATTGCGTCAGCACTCTCTAGAGCCATTGACATCGAGGCCGTAGCGCGGAGGTTGAGCAATTCGCTTTGAGCAAAATAAAAAACACAAAAGATATTTTTGCGAAATGCAAATTGCGAACAGGGAGGTCAGCACTCTCTAGAGCCATTGACATCGAGATCAAAACACAGAAATTAACTCCAAAAATATACTAAATCAAAATAAAGAATTTATACTAAATTTTTTTCAAGAATTACTTCAATAACTGAAACATTAATTAATTTTCCTTCCTTGTTTTCAAACTCTTCACTTCCAATCTTAACATTTTTTACAGATACTTTTTGCTCAGCTAAAAATTTTCTCCTCGCAACTTCTGCAACATCTACTCCTTTAGAAATAAATTTTCCCCTAGCTTTTACAGTAACCTCCTTAGCCCCATTACCAAATTGCATCACAACTCCAGTAACATAATTCATAAAAGGCTTACTACCTATAAAAATAGAATTCTCTGCAGATTTTTTTATTTCATCAGTCATCTTGTTTAGCGTCGTCGATTATTGTTTTTGTATTCTTTTTTATTCGAGCTATATATCCTGCAATTTTATTTCGCATTTTCTTACTCGGAAGTATACTTCCAAGTGCCTTTTTATTTTCCCCAAAGGTCTTACCAAACGATTCATCAGAGTTCTTAATTAACTGCCTCGATGTTCTCTTAATCAATGTCGACTTAATTCTTCCCATATTTATGCATAAGATTTCGGGTTTAAAAGCCTTTCGCGAAAACTACCTTTTAGAAAGATATTTAAATCAAAATTTTATCTTAATCTCATGAAAGCTGGAAGAAAAACAAGTGGAGGCAGGTATAAAAAACCAAAAAAGAAGAAACTGACTGGAAGACCTGGCCAAGCAAGAGCTGTAAAACTTGGAGACAAAAAAACCAAAACTCTTAGAACAAGAGGTGGAACCTTAAAATTAATTTCATTCTTGAATAACATTGCAAACGTAACATCAAAAGGAAAATCAAAAAAATCTATTATTAAAAACGTTCTTGAAACACCATCAAATACTTTCCTTGCAAGACAAAACATTCTCCTAAAAGGTGCAATTATCGAAACAGAACTTGGAAAAGCAAAAATTACAAATAGACCTTCACAAGAAGGTATCGTCCAAGCCAAACTTTTACCTTTAGAATAAATATTTAATTTTCAAAAATAATTTATTAACTTTCCAAAAAAACTAGCTACCCATAAGCTTAAAAAGCCAATCAATTTATAAACCTTGCTATGGCTCCTACCAAAAAATGTCCAGAATGTAACAGTTCCAAATTAATCTATGACGAAACACAGGGAGAAATAATCTGTGGAGATTGCGGATTACTAATAGAAGAAAATATGGTAGACACATCTCACGAACTAAGATCCTTCGATAAATCTACAAAACAATCACGAGGAGGAGCACCAGCTTCACTACAAAAATTTGACAAAGGACTGACAACTAACGTCGGTGAAATATCTGATATCTACAAACTCGACTCAACCCAACAGACTCGAAAATATTTAAGATTAAAAAAATGGCAAGAAAGAGTTTCTACATCTATCGAAAGAAATCTACGACTTGCAATGTCAGAACTACGGAGAGTCGCATCATTCCTAGATTTACCTTCAGTTGTCCGAGATGAATCTGCAAGAATTTACAATTTCGTTCTGCAAAGAGGACTTGTCCGAGGCCGTTCAATGGAATCCGTAATCGCAGCCTGTATTTACGCAGCCTGTCGTTCATATAACATCCCGCGAACACTAGATGAAATCTCAAACGCTTCCGAAGTCGAGAGAAAAGAAATCGGACGAACCTATAGATTCATAATCCGAAAAATAAAATTAAAAGTAACACCAAGTTCACCAAAAGATTATATTTCACGATTCTCATCCACACTACACCTATCCCCCTCGACTCAAAACGAAGCATTAAAGATTTTACAAAAAGCTGAAGTCTCAGAACTAACCTCTGGAAGAGGTCCTGCAGGAATAGCAGCAGCAGCACTTTACGTAGCCGCCCTAGTTAACGACGAAAAGAAAACACAAAGAGAAGTTGCCGATGTAGCAGGAATTACAGAAGTAACAATTAGAAACCGATATAAAGAACTACTTGAAAAACTTGACCTCGAAGACAAAATAAAAATAAAAGAAAACGAAAATAAAAAGAAAGCCAAATAATTAAATCAACTAATTTACTAATCCAATAATCTTTTATACTATTCTTTCCAATTTTTTCTATGAGGGAATGCCGGAGTGGTCAAACGGGCTAGGTTTAGGACCTAGTGGTTTTTACCTTCGGGGGTTCGAATCCTCCTTCCCTCATTTATTCGAACCCAGTGTTTCGATTCCTTCGTTGTGAGTATACGAACAACGAGCGAGGATTTTTAATCCGACGCCCGTTCCTCATGGAGAACACCTGTAGAGTACGGGGGCGAAAACCTTTGCTCGAATTTTGTCTAAAGAAAAATAAAATTGACAAAATTTTAGAGTGAAGTTTGAGTGGAATCCTCCTTCCCTAATTGAGAACACTTATAGAATACAGAAAAATAAATTATCTACCTTATAACAGGCTTCCAAGCCATATACACTGGATGAGCATTATCACTCAAATCATAATTCTTATACCTATAAACTCTCTTCCCATCTTCATTCTCACCATTCCAATCAAAAATCTTTGCAACTCCTTCTTCCTCATTAAACCACTCAATAAAAATAACGCTATGACCTGTTTCCTCATCAAAAACAATACTCAACAAATCACCAGACTCAATCATTCCTAATTTTTCTTCCTCACTCAAATCAATAACCCCTCCTGCAGATTCACAACCCGAAGGATTCACAGCAAAAGTAGGATAAGTAATATATCCTTCATTAACATCCTCAGTAATTATATTTCCCCCACTTATAGAATAAAATTTATTTGCTATATCTGAATAAATACAATTTATACCCCCATAAATATGTTCAACAGCCGAAAAACAATTTGTATATTCAGTATTTACTAATTCCCTATCTAATTCTTCACATTTTGTCAAAATTTTATTTCTAATTTCAGACAAAGATTCATCATAAACTTCTAACTCACTAATTAAACTATATTCCTCAGAACCCTTCTCTATCTCAGAAACCCCTCCCAAATAATCTTTACCCTTAAGATTAACAATAATCTCAATATTCTTTGGAACAGGCCTCCTTCCATCATAAACCCCTCCAGAAACTTTCACAATAGAAACAACCATCCAATTTTCCTTATCTAGAGACCACATCCAATTTTCACCACCTTCATATCTAAAATAAATATCACTCTCTGACGACTGCTTAACAACCAAAACATTTCCAACCCCTTCTTCTTTTTTCTCAACCTCTTTTTCCTTCTCAACAGGCTTCTCCTCAACAGGCTTCACATCAGGAACCATATCTCCAACTTTCCCATCCTTAACAAAAGGAATTATCTTCACAATCTCTTTCTTTATAGTCTCCATAACAACCATCCTATAAATCGTCGCCTTCAATGCCAAAGCCTCAGCCCTATCCCTATTAGTCCCCGCACCAGGACTATCTTTCTCATAACCATCCAAAGTAGAACACCCAATAATATCATCAAGTTCCAAAATACTCTTATTAACCTTACCTCCAAAAGGATTCTCCAAATCGCTACTCTTAAATCCCTTAATCCTTTCACGAACCGACGCCAAATTCTCCTGAACCTGCTCAAGACTTAACCTCTCATTCTCAATCAAATCTCTCCGTTCATCAAGTATACTTATAGGTTTACCATCAATAGCCTCAAGCATCTCCAAATCATCTTTAACACTATCGACATCCAACCAACATCTCATCGAACTATCCCCGCAATAACCAACCTCCTTCCACCTCGAACTAGTTCTCTGCATAATAACTCCGCTATCAGAAACATATTCACAATAACCACTCTTGTCGCTACAATCAAATCCCTTACCACAATCCCCCTTTTCATTACAACTAACATAACCTTCACTAACCACTCCTAAAGTAGGATTCACCGAAGCACAAACTCTCACAATACCTCTAAGTGCAATCTCGGGATTAACCAATTCCTCCGCACCAGCTTGCAAATTTAAATTCACCATCGACAAAGCCGAAGGATTCCCAGAAATACATTCCTTCTCCGTCGTGATATCTGACTTCTCTGCCTGCTCCTCAACATACTTCATCTTAACATAATTCAAACCAAAGTCGGTAGTAACCTGCTTAAACCCACACTCCTCCTTCGCATCAATCACAACACAAAGATTCTGATAACCTGCGGGTGCCGTAAAATCAATCGTCTCGTCAGCAGAAGAACCCTTGGCAATATAAGCCGACCTCACATACACCGACGGGTTAGCCCGATAATAGCTCGTCTCAGGGGGATCTTTCAAATAAATTTTATACTGGACACCCCTATCATTTCCAGCGTAAATATGATAATAAATTTTATACTGTGAAGTAGCTGGAACAGTAGCTTCAGTAAAAGGTGTCTCGGAAAATTGAGCATAGAACTGCGAAGGACTTTCAGGTTTCAACAAACTATCAAGAAAATCCGCCGAACCAGGAACACTTGTCCCAACAAACGCCTTACAAAATGTACTCCCAACCTCCTCGGTGCTTCGAATATTAAACGCCCTAAAAGCATTCTGTGCATAAACATTCTTAAAATGACTAACACTCTGCCTCATCACATTCCACGACTGCTGAACCAAAGCATACTCTCCTCCACCACGAACCCCAGACCCAGGAGAAACTATTCCTCCAATTATACCTGGAACCAATTGGTCTATCATAGGAGATAACTGCTTCCAAAAAAATTCACACTTGTAAATCGAAGTAATCTCATCACAAATTCCAACAACCTCTCCAGTATCCAAACTATGTTGCAAACAATCCGCCTCAGACCTTAGAATAGAAAGATATGCTTCAAGTCCTGCATGAACCCCACTTAAACAAATCGGAATCGCAACCCCTTCCTTAGCATTCGGCAAACACAATGTCAAACTCCCAATAATCCCTGTCTGAATAACATCACTAACCTTCATCTTTCCTCCAAAATCACATCTCGACGGCGGACAAATCACAGGGTCACAAACATTAAACATCAACTTGCAATCCGCAGGACTCATAAAATCCTGACATTCAAAACCGCCAACTTGACTTTGAGGTTTACCTCTATCAAGAATAATTTCCTCATTCATACACGCCCTAATCCTAATACTACTACTATCTCTTTGCTCAGACACCTGTTGAATAGCTTGTCTCGCACAACTATAAAGTTTCTTCAACTCGGAAGATGACAGACCACAAAATTCATCAACAACCCCTAAAGTATTAACATTAAACGACTGGCACAAATCATCCCCTTCTCCATTATCCATCAAACTATTTTTCCCGATATTACAAATATTAAAATGTCTAACATCTGCCGAAGCTGTATATCCTTGAGGAGAATTATCTAAAATAGTTCCTCCAGAATTAGAAATACTCGCATACCAACCCTCCTTCAAATCAAACGGAACAATAGCAGGCAACCCTTTATTATCACCAGACTCATAATAACTCACTTCTGCTTTACCTTCCATCCAAGAATTCGAACAACTTCTAGAAGAAATCCTCGAAGAAAAAACAACATTCTTCAAACTATCTGGAACCTCAACAGAACTCCACACCCCTTCAACCCGATCATAAACCTTATCGACTCCCATGCTTCCATCTTTCGATACACCCGCTAAAACAACTAAATAACTTTCGTCTATAGTCGTACTAACAATTTGAACCTTACTATCTTTATACCCATCCTCTAACTTATAATAACTTCCCTTTTTACCAGCCCAATCATGATATATTGTTTTCTCATTAGTCAAAAGTACAATCTCTCCCTCTCCAACATTCACATTCCCCCATCCTTCCATCAATTTATCTGCAACATTCTTACGTTCGACATCCTGTTTCTTCTTCAAAGCAATATTCCTCAAGGCTATATCCATCTTTGCCTTCGCAACATCCTCACTAATACCTCCGACCTCCTTCGCCTTCTTCCAAGTCATAACTGCCCGCAAAGAACTCTCAGTATCAATCCTTTCTATAGGCACAGAAATAACATCTCTCCCAACATTAACGAGAATATCCTCCTTGCCAATCTTATTCCTTAAATCCTCTCGATACTTTGTACTATTCCCAATACCCTTCCTTCCAAACAAACCCCCACTATCTACTGTATTATCTTCCATCACACCAGCCATATCCTCATTAACCCCTTTAAGCACTGCAGTCATATCTGCAACAGCCTTCTCAATCTCCTCACTCAAATCATTATAACATTCAGTCCGAGTATCATAACTCTTATCCTTATCACAAATTTCCTTATATTCTTTCATAACTTCCTGCCTTGCCATTGCTCCTCCACTAAAACCGCTCGCCATATTCTTAATCATCAAAATCCCTGAAGTAGCAAAACACGCACCCTTCAGACCAGTAATAACATTCCCCAACTTATCAACAATCTCTTCCCAACGAACAATCGACTCATTAATATTCTTCAACATTTTCTCAGCCCGTTCAGGCGAAAGTTCAATCGCCCTCTTCTCAATTCCAATCCTAAAAGTAAAATTCGCCTCAGTCTTCGTATGCTTAACTTCAGGAATCAACGAAATATGTGCAACCTCATTAACCTCAACATCCCTAACATAAACTTCAATCCCATCAAAAACCTTCGTCTTACCTTCCGAAACCCAACCAGTCCAAGAACTAACATCTTTTTTAGTGCTATCAAAAGTAAGTTTCACTTTTCCAGGTAAAATCTCTTTAATCACTAATTTTCTATCATCACTCAAATTAATCTCATCATCCTCATTTAAACTATCATTAATCTTCCCACCAATTTTCAAACCAACTTTTCTCTCCCCCTCCTCAACAGGTTTAAAATCAACAACACTAATAGAATGAAATTTATCAATTACATAAACACTAGTAAAAGAATTACTAAAATCTATTACCTTAAGCTTTCTCATATCACTTCTAATCTGTTCAACAATCTTCGACGACGGATACTCTTTGATAAACAAATCCATCAAATCAGCCTTCGTCTTAAACTTCCCAACATCTCCAGCCAACTTAATCTGCTCATAAAGCGCCTCTTCCCCAAAAGTCTCTCCATTCTCCTTTTCCTCTGAAGAATACGTCTTCACTAATTCACTAACAGTCTTATTCGCTAACCCAAAATACTCTTCAACTAAACTCTCTGAACTTTTATCTTCTTCTTTCTTCTCATATTCATCCTCCTTAACTCCCCCAACTAATCCTTTAAAATTTTCATTCCCTGCAGAAATAACAGAAAGCCCTTTAATCCCTTTTATATCCTTAACTTCTCCCTTAAACTTTTCAAAATCATTATATAAATCCCGTTTCTCCAAAATACTTTTCACCACACTATTCTCAGGCATCTTATCTGCCAAAACAACAAACTCTTTAGACTCAATCTCTCCATAAGAAACCAAATACTTTTCTTTCTTTTCAATAGTGATTTTATCCCTTATATGATATTCAATTATTTTTCCATCAACTTCAAAATTCGCCCCTTTCTTCTTCAAACTCAAAGGCTCAAGATTTCCGACCCCATCACACCTAATTTTAATTTCACCATCATTATTTACCTCATTTACATCCAAAGCAGTTACACTACATTTCCCATTCAAAAACTTCGTCCCTTCACGAACCCAAAACGTCTGACCATCAATATTCAACAATGCCTTATCCTCTGGAGCAACAATATTATTCAACTTAACCTTTAACCCTGCCCGACAATAATAACCTGGAAGATACATCAAATTACTTGTCTCACCCTCCTTCAAATTAAGAGTTCTAATAACTTTATCCTTGGAAGTTAAAATCTGAACTCTCGCCTTACCATCTCCTACACTTGTAGTTCTCAGATAGCCTCGACCATTCCAAAACGACGACGCTGCATAATCTTTATCCCAATCCTCTTCGCTCATAAAAGGCAAATAATATTCCGAAGCTCCAGTTCCATAAGCTTCCTCAGCATCATAATGAATCGTCGCTGTCAAATTCCCTGCAATCCATTCAGCTATATCTCCCTCAACCCTCTCCCTCTTCAAAATAATCACAACATACCCAATATTATTCAGCGTCGGGTCTCCAAGCAAAGTTGTATAAGATTTAACTGCCGCCCTCGCTGGATGAAATACAATACTACTCACACCCTCCGGCTTATTCTTAAAATAAATAGACTTTATCGACGACACCTTAATTAAAGGATTAACTTTTATAGCATATAACTGACAAAACACTGGAACATTTTGTTCCTCTAACAAATCACTTCGAACAACACTTGGAGTACAACCTCCAGGAGGAATCCCAATAATAAAATCGCTAGTAGCATTACATTGGTCATTTTCCATCTGATTAAAAATAGGCCAAAAATCCCCCATCTGTCCAGAATACAATCTATCAAATGTCGGCTGATAACTTTGCCAATTATTCGTAGAACCACTAAATGGACTCATAGGACCACCAAATGAAGCACTAACCTCCGACGACAATAAAGCTCCAACTATCAATATCCCAAACACTAACAAAAATTTCTTTACCATCTTCATTCAAACTCCAAATAAATTATCTCATCTTCAACAGCCATGTGATTATCCTGTAATCCTTCTAAATCCTGTGGCAAGTCAAATAATGGAACATCAATATTTAATTCATTAGAATTCTCCAACTGTTCCGAAGTCATATATTCTTGAGTCTTACCCCCGCCAACTACAGCAAAACTAACATCCATCTCGGGTAAATTAATCTCATAACATTTCTCAGTTTCTCCTCCAAACAACCCCGCAAGACCACTCTCAGGAACATCAACACACTCACTCTTACTCGTCGCTGGAAACTTCAAAGAAGAATTATCATAAACATAGACAGACACATTATAATAATCTTCTACCAACTCAACAGAATTCATTTCAGGATAAAGTACCACTGCAGAATAACCTTCACCAATAAAATTAACCAAAGCCTTCTTAACATTACCCAAATCTAAACTCAAATTATATTTCTTATTCAAAACAATATTCGCAACCTCTTCCTTATTTGTAGAAATTTGATACTTAGCGTCGGCATAACCTTCAGCAGTCGCAAGAATAAAACCATTAACACATTGGGGTAACTCGCCATGCAAAACTGCCTCATCATTTTCCAATTTAGTCTCGCCAATTTCACAAATAGAATCTAAGCACTTGAACTGAATTCTTGCAGGAACAGGATTCAAATCAATATCATAAGTATTAATATCAACCAATTGATTCCTAAATTCACAAACCTTCGATTCAACAGATACACCTGTTGTCGTCGGCATAGCTTCTCTTGCCTGACTCTTAGAGATTACAACAGCGACAGGGAACTGAAAAATTTCCTCATTATCATAGAATTGAATCAACACTGGGAAATTAATATCATAAACTAAATGATAAGGCACATAACAGAAACCCATCATCTCCATTCCAGATTGCAAACCAACAGGCTTAGCAACCCTATCCCCATAAATCTCAACTCTCGTCGGCCAATCAGGAGAATACATAAAGTTCATATTCTCATCAATCTTCAATCCAGCATCGGTAACAAAATAATTACGCTCCTTCGAGGACAAATCATAATAATTCCCTTCCAATTTCAAAGAAGGAATATTCGAAACAAGTCCTCCAACAATATCTCGCCTAATATCTTCATCAACAAAAATCCTTGGAGCACAACTTATCTCAATCCCTGTAACCGGAGCATATAATCTCATAACATCCAAAGCATATTTTTCCAAAAACATACTAGTCTTCTCGAAATTATAAACCTCAATCGCCATCTCATAAAACTTACCTAATTTACTATTCAAAGAAATCTTATGATTATTCACAATAACAGATTGCTCACCTTTGATAATTATCAAATTATTATTTACTTCCAAACCAACATCTAACTTATTTATTCTCGCTTCAACATCGCCTTCTCCAACATAAACATCATAACCCATTTTTTCAAAATCACTAAAATCACAATCATCAACCCTCTCCGAAACATAACTCTCCAATTCCCCCTCCATCCCACTCTTCGTCGGAACTTGCTCTCTCAAAAGATTATTTCCAGAAACATACATCCAATAAGGAACTGGCTGACCAAGAAAATCCAACTGAGAAGAAAAAGGCATATAAGCAGAACCCGGCTCGAAATCCGGAACTTCAATATATCCTCCCTGCTCGCCCAAAAGACTAACACCTTGCTTAGTAGTAGCTTCCAAACACGAGAGATAATAATCATAAACAGGCTTCATATCCTCAGGAACACTCTCGACAAAACCCGACCTCAAAGTAAAATATCCTATAACTGCAGAAACCATAATTATCGCAACAATAATAAAAATCGTCACCTGCCCCTTTTTATTCATCTCATTCATCTTTTCAATTTCCTCTTAATTAATTCGATAATTTCACTATTAATATCCTTTTGTATAC
>JAGLIS010000018.1 GCA_023142835.1 Candidatus Pacearchaeota archaeon
TAGGCCGCAGTAAAAGACTGCGTTGATAGAGACGGAATGTAAGCATTGAGCTTTCGCGATTTGTTCAGTTCGCGTCTACTAAAAGCCACAAATATTTATCTACACTTCACTTAGAATTATATCTTGGGTAACCGAGATGTAACTTGAAAGAGAAAGAATTGAATCTAGACTTCGTGAATTTCTTATACTGTTCTTGTTTTGAATATTTTTTTGGGATAATTATTTTTTCGCCAACTTCCACATAAAGTTGAAATAAACATTAAAGCTCTCTGCTATTGTTTTATTTTTGATCATAAAGACAAAGGGTTTTTCTTCCCAGAGAAAAATATAAACATAATCTTCAAAAATATCTATTGCTGCAGGGGAGATATATCCTTCAGGCATATATCTAGTTTCGGTGAATTTTTCTTGTTTTCTGTCTTTTCCTAGTTCTTTTCTTGCTGAATTGTCTAGAATAATTTTTAGTTTTTGTTTTTTGGCTGCACTTTTAAGATTTATATTGCTAAGAAAAATTCTTAATGATTCTTTTTTTGTTAGAGGTTCTGAGAATCCTAAAATACGAATCTCTTTATTATTGGGACAATCTTCGATTATTCTTGTGAATGCTGTTTTAAAGCCTTGATATCCTTCATAAACTGCAGTTCTCGTTTCTACCTCTTTCTTGTTTTGCAACTCTTCTAAATTAGGAATAATTTCTTGTATTTTTTTCTTTCTATCTTCTTGTAATTTAAAGAATATTTTTGGAGAGGCTGCCTGAAAATGTTTTCCATCTTTTTGAATATTATAAGTCACTAGCCCCCTATTAATCAAAGAACTGAGAGATTCATAGACTCTTGAATTGGCTATTCCAGTTTCGTTTATTATTAACCCTGTTGTTATTTCCCCTGTTCTTAGTAAGAACAAATAGATCTTAATCTCGTTTTTTGTTAATCCTAGTTCTTCAAGAGTTTCTTCTATATTTTCCATAAAATTATGGGTTTTCTATATTTAAATATCTTTCTCCCAAAAAGGAGAAATAACATTTAAATATAACCTTGTACCCATTATATAGTAATTAAACAATAAGGAAAAATAAAATGGGAACAAAAATAACAAATAAACAAGGAAAATCAACACAAATAGTTAGGACTCAAATTGAACAAGAAGTGATGAAAGGAGGTAATAAATAAAATGATAGGAAGAACATTAGATGCGATGTTGGATATACCTCAATTAATTGCAAGAAATTTTTCAATGGAAGTAAAATCAAAATATAAAGCATATAACGACTCAGAATATTACACAAAAATAATATATCCTTTTCTTAATCTCACACAAGAAATGAAAAATATTGTTTTACCCGTTGAAAAAAAGAAATTATACAGGAATAAGCTCACTTTTGAACCAGATTACGAACGAGGAAAGGGATGGTGTGAATTTGATTCTGAAGATTGGGAAACAAAAAGAAAATTAGCAAAAGTTTTTGAAAATAGGAGAAAAGTGAAGACTGGAGAGAGTTTTCAAGAAGAAGATGTTTATAGATTTTGGTGTGGGAGTACAATGAAAAAATATGAGGTTGAAAGAGTTGAGAAAAATACAGTGCTTTACAGGGGAAATGTTATCTCTTCGAATGAAAAAGAATTAATAAATTATGCAAAAAAAGGTTTTAATCCAATACACTATAAACATGTTATTTTTTGATTTTAAGCCCTCCCGTTCATACGGGAGGTATTTTTAGATTTATTTATTTTTTTAATATTTTGATAAGGTAGGACATATGTCTATAGGCTATATAATCAAACCCCAAACCAAAAACTATTTAAACTATTTTATATTAGTGGTAGTAATTAAGTCCGTAGGATTAAGAAATTAATCCTACGATACTTTTTTTAATATGAAAAGAGTTGCAATATATATTGATGGAAGTAATTTTTATTTTTCTGCAAAGAAAAAGTTTAATTGTAAAATTGACATAGAAAAGTTCTGTAAAAAATTAACTGGTGAAAATGATTTAATAAAAATAAATTATTATATTGCACCAGTTGAACAATTTACGAATCCTGAGATGTTCAGTTCTCAACAAAAGTTTTTTGAAAAGTTGAAAAAGATTAATAAATTTAAAATTATCCTTGGAAGACTTGAAAAAAGAAAACGGGATGGAGAAACTTATTTTGTCGAGAAAGCTACGGATGTTAACTTGGCACTCGACCTTGTTTTGGACGCACAGGCGGATGAATACGACGAAGCTTATCTTGTTTCTAATGATGGCGATTTTTCCAGTGCGGTGAAAGCGGTTATTGAAAGATTTGGGAAAGAGATTACTTACGCCGCTATTGGGAATAATAAAACTATTTCACACCATCTTAAAAATACGGCGAATGAAACTTTGAAAATTGATGAGGATTTTATCGACGATGTTAAATTATAAGTAATTATTCTTGGAAAGGTTTTTATATGTGGGATATATGGTATATCTATGAAGAAGAAAATTACAGCGAGAGATTTATTTTTAATTAGTTGGAGAAAGTTATGGATAATCGTTGTCACAGGTTTTGTTTCTATCCTATTGCATAATGCTATTTTCGGGTTATTCGATATTGAAGAGGCTTTCTTCTTTATTATTGTAGTTTTTGTAATTCCCATTTATTTTTTAATAATGGTTGTTTATAGTATCGTCTATAAATTAATGAAGAAAAAATGAAATGTCTGAAATGTGGGCATGCGTGGAAGAGAACTAAATGGAATGAATTTATTTCGTTTTTTTCTAAGTGTCCTAAATGTGGTTCGAGATTGTTGCTGAGATATTAATTCGATTATTCAAAATGATTAATTAATAAATTTTTTTTGACGAACCCTCGAAAAAAGTTGAAAATAGGAATGTTTAAAAAGAAAAGGATATAAGAGATTTTATGGAAACTAAAGAGGGGGTACAGGATATAAAACAAAAAGTGTTCTTTACAACAGGATTTTTATTAATCTCGTTAGTTTTATTATTCTCCGTATCTTTTGCATCTGCAGGAATTGTTGATTGGTACAATAGTATAACTGGAAGGGCGAGTGACAGTACAACTTCTATGGCTGTTACAGTTGGAAACAATGCTCCAACAATTTATAATGTTACAATGTTCAACGTTTCACAGAACCCGTCTGAAGGTGGAACGAGATATATTACTGTTATTTTTAATGTTACAGATATTGATGGTGTTACTAACCTTAATGATACAACTGCTGAATTAAGATTTCAAAAAGCTACAGAAACTACAAGATATAATACCTCATGTGTCTTGGTTGGAGATTTAAATGATACGTCTGCAGGATATTCATGTCTTGTAGGAATGGAATATTGGGATGGTAGTGGAGAATGGACCATCAACGCTACAATAGATGATATCAACGAAGCAAGAGGAGAAAATTCTACAGAGACATTTACATATAACTTATTAACTTCTATGGTTATGTCACCAACTGCCCTAACATGGGGAAGTTTAAACGTTACTGATACAGATATAGGTTCCAACAACGATCCAATTAAGATAAATAATACAGGTAATGATAAGGCTTTAAGCATAAATGTTACAGGTTATGATTTAGCAGGTAGTGAGATAGATACCCAATTCATTTACGCACACAACTTTACTGTTGAGGCAACTGCTGGATGTGGAGCAACAACACTAATGTCTAATGCAACAAGTATTAATGTTACCTCGACAATATTAGAAAGTGGAAATAATTCCATAGCTGCAGGAGATGATAGTTCAGGACAGGAAGAGTTATACTTTTGCTTAAAGGGATTGCCAGTAGATGATATTAGTGCACAGGATTATGCAGCGTCGGGAGCACTTTCCTGGAATATTCAGATAATTACATAAAAAGATGGTAAATAAAATAATGAAAAAAGAGATGATGATGGTATCGTTAGTCTTAATATTGACTATGGCGATTTCATTAGTTAGTGCCTTTGGTGCATCTACACCTTATTGGGATGAACACCCATTGAAGTTAGCTCCTGGAGAATCTACCCTAATGGAATTAACTTTGCAGAATATGGTGGGCGATGGTAGTGATATGGTCTTTAAAGCAGAAATTACTAATGATGGCGATGGAGTTGCAGCTTTAGTAAGTTCGGATACGCTTTACTCTGTTCCGTTTGGAACTGAAGATGTAAAAGTTCCGATAAGGGTAGTCGTTCCTGAAGATATAGCACAAGGGGGAAAGAGAGAAGTAGTTGTTTCGTTTATGCAAATTTCCTCAGAAGAAGAGGGGATGGTTGGTGTTTCAGGAGGATTCACTACTAAATTTGTTGTAGAAGTTGTCGGTGTGGAAGATAGTGTTTTGTTTGTGCCTCCAGTAGTAGAACCTAAAGCTGAAGAAGGTATGCCTATGTGGGGATTAATATTAGCTATTGTTATTGTTCTTACAATAATAATCTTTTGGATTCTTAAAAAGAAATCTAAAAAATAAAAGATACTGATAATTTTATAAGTTAATTTATATTTTATTTAAAATGAGAAAACTAACCCTTATTTTTGTTATTAGTATATTGTTTTTTTGTACATTTTGTCTGGCTATTAACAATAGTATAACTGGAGATGTTATTGCGACTGGAGAAGCAATAGACAGTACTACGGCTATATCTCTTTCAATCCTTGGACCTCCAGCACTTAAGATTTTATCTCCTAAAAATGAAATATATCTTACTACAAATATTTCCTTAGATTATATAACTAATGGGGATGAAGTCTGGTACAATATCGACGATGATACTAACATAACTATCTCTGCACCAATGAATTTAAGCGTTGATAACGGGATACATACTCTCAACCTATATGCAAATAATAGCTATGGGACATCATTAAAAAGTAAAGTTTTTACAGTCAATACCTCTAAACTGAATATTTATTATGATAAATACAAAGGTTCCAATAAGGGAAGCTCCACAGATTTTAATTTATCAACCTATGAAGAACTTCAGACCTTAGATGATATTGTTTTAGAACATTCAGATTATGGTAAAATAGTTTTCAATGAAACAATTAATGTAACTGATGATAGGGATACTATAGATAATCTCATAGATTTAGACGCCAACACAAACATCTCATCCAATTATATATATATAAATTCAATTGAATTACCAAATTTAAATATACCTGCTACAATATCATTTTATAATTTAACTTTTTCGGATCCCCGAATTTTAATCGGTGGAGAGGTTTGCTCCTCAGTCATCTGTGAAATAGTTAATTATTCCGAAGGTGTTTTAACCTTTAATATCCAACAGTTTTCTGGTGCTTATTCAGTAGAAGAAACTCCTGAAGACGTAACTCCTCCTGTTGTAACTCCTAGTAGAGGGGGAGGCAGTAGCCTAAGAATCGTAGAAGAAGTGTTCTTTGTTGATAACTACATTATTGGAGTTAAATTTAAACAGGGAGAAGGAGTTACAGAAAAAATCATCATAACTAACAAAGAAAATCGTAAATTAAATGTAGAGATTAGAGTTGATAAATGGGCGGACCTTGTTAAAGTGAGTGAACCTTCTTTCAGTTTGGACCCATTAGAATCTAAAACAATTTATATAGATTTTATTGCTTGTGAAGACCAAATTCCAGATATTTATCTAGGTAAGATAATAGTTGAATCTGAGAATTTTGAAAAAGAAATTTTATTTTCTATTGTTGTTGAATCTAAGGTAGAATTATTTGACGTTAGAGTAAAAGTTCCCGAAAAATATGTTGAAACATTCGCTGGTGAAGAATTTATTTCAGAAATAGAATTATTTAATCTAGGGGAAACAGGCAGAGTAGATGTAAAAATTGAATATTTTATCAAGGACAGCGAAGGTAATGTAATTCTTTTTGAAGAAGAAGTCAAAGCAGTAGAGACAAGTCTCAATTTTTTAAAAACATTTCACATCCCTTCAGATATTTTGCCGGGAAAATATCTGATTTATGTAAAAGTTAGTTATAGTGATCAAGTAGCCGGTGCGAGCGCTTGGTTTAATATCAATGAGTCTAGGGGAAAAAATCTATTATTCCAAATTATTTTAGTGACATTAACAATTATATTTATAATTATATTTATTACTCTTAAAAAAATGAAAAATTCTAATCGTATAAATAAAAGAATACATTATTTACAATCATTATTATTAAGAAAAGGATACGGCAAGAGAATTTAAAATAATTATAGTAATACTCCTTTCAAATTTATACAGAACCAAACTATTAACAACGCTAAGATTTTATTCCCACCTTTCAATTCAACCCTTCTTTGTATAAATCGTCCTAGATGGAAACGCGAAATCCACACCTTCTTTTTCAATTAACTCTTTTATTTTAAGATTTATTTTTTCCTGAACATCCATGTAAATATTATAATCATTAGTGTCGATGTAATAAACTACTTCAAAATCTAAACTCGAATCTCCAAATCCTTTGAAATGAACTCTGTCCAATGTGGAATGTTCCTCTTTCTTGATTATATCTTCTACAATCTTTTTTATCTTTTTTAATTTTTCAACTTTTGTTTTGTATTCTAATCCAAAGCTGAATACAACTCTTCGCGTATCCATTTTTTTGTAATTGTTTATTCTCGTCGAGGTTAACTCGCTGTTTGAGATTACCAACTCCTGACCTCCAAGTGCCTGAATCCTTGTGGATTTTATTCCGATATGTTTTATTACTCCCATGTCCCCTCCAATAATTATGAAATCTCCTTCTTCGAAAGGTTTGTCAAAATAAATTGTGAATGCAGAAAAAAGGTCACCTAATATTCCTTGTAATGCTAATCCTACGGCTAATCCTCCTATACCGAGCCCTGCAATCAATGGAGTTACTTCTATTCCCAAATTTGAAAGTGCCATTAAGGATGCTATAGCCCAGATAGTTCCAGTAGAAATCATTTTCAAAACTCCAATCATTGATTCTTTTGATGATTTTCCTTTTGCTTTTCGTTTCTCTCCGTATTTATCGAGGAGATGATTTGAAACGTTTGTTAGTCCTTTTGCAACATAGAACATCACAAAGATTAATAAGAATATATTTAGTGTTTTGTCTAATACCTCCGGGATACTTAACGCCTTTGCTGAAAAATAAACTGCAAGGTATAGGTAAAAAGGCCAGTGTAGTCCGTCGATAAAATCTATCAAAAAATCGTCTATATTGTTTTTAGTTTTTTCTTTAATTTTTTTCAACATAAGCATGACTGAAGAACTGAAGAACTTGAACGAGATGAAGAGGACTAAAAAGATTAATAGTGCTCGTAGGTAATCTGAGTTGCCATTATTTCCTAAGTTGTTTATGAAAAATCCTGTTATCGTTGCAAGTTCCATATTTGAAATAGATATCTTTTGTTTTTATAGGTTGTGATTTATTTAGGGGTTATCTCTAGGAGTATTATTACGAATCTAAAAAAATAGTTTTACTAGCATCAAGACAGGTAAAAACTTTATTCGAATGTTTTCCTTTAACATTTCCAATCAATACAGGAAAAATTTCGATTTTCTCAGGAAAGCTACCGTCTTCCATTCTTAATGGAACTTCTTTGCTGATAGATTTCATTGAGTGAATAACAAAATCAAAATTTTGTGTTTCAGAGCTACCGTTCTTATATATTTTAATTTCTAAACTATTAATGTTAATATTCCCCCTATTGACAACCTCCAAAATATCATTATTTCCAGTGCCTTCAATTCGATTAACCTCAAAATCAACAGAATTACATAATTCTCCAACAGGTTGCCCAAACTTTTCAATTTGTTCGTTCATGAAACCTCTCGACCATGAAAAAATTAAAGATGATAAAACTATCACTAACAAAATCAGAAAGACGCTGGCAATCACAGGCGATAAACCTCTTTTTTCCATATCTTTATATTGTAAGTAGAATTTATAAATCTACTTAACATACATTTAATTATGGGAGAACAGGAAGTAGTATACTCTGAGATAAATAAAAAAAACTCATCTTATATTTTTGTAATAATTTTTGCAGTAATCTTACTAATCTTGGCAGTAATAATGTTTACTACCTATCTTCCCTTATCAAAATCTCAAACCACCCCTGATATAGATTATAAAGAATCGCAATATACTCTTTCGGAAATTATGGAACATGGGAAGGAGAAAGGTTTTGAGTTTTGTAACGAGTTGGGAAGGGAAGATTTAAAGAAAGATTGTATAGAATCATATCTTTTGAATAAAGCAAAAGAAGAATTAAATGCATCTATATGTAAAGAAAGTAATGACGAAAATTTTGTGCAACGATGCCAGTATGATACAATCTTCCCAGAAGTCGCAAAAAAATATAATGAAGAGATTATATCAAAAAATGATACAGAGATTATACCTTCGAATATAGGGTTATGTGACCAGATAGATGATGAAGAACTCAAAGTGTTATGTCTTAATCCAAAAATAGCTATCGAGGAGGATTATCATCTATTGGACTAAAATGGGAAACAAAAATTTTTTACCTATTATGTGTTTTATATTGACGTCGCTATTTCTTATCTCGGTGATAGATGGAGAAAGGGTAGATGTTTGTAAAATTGACTATCTGAATAAAACAGACCATTTTGAAGAATATGATATTTCTGGAGCGAATGTTAATATTGACTATTCCAACGATAGTCTAGTTCTCCATTCTAATGTATCTACATTTAACAATCTCTGGGTAGCTAACTCAGGAGAGGGGACTGTCTCAAAAATAGATACAGACTTAAGCAAAGAAGTTGCAAGATACCGAACAGGTCCCAATGGAGGGGGAGATAGTCCTTCAAGAACTGCTGTTGATGTGGAAGGAAATGTTTGGGTGGCAAATCGTGGGGGAGCGAATACTCTTGTGAAAATCGCAGGAAATATTGCGGAATGTATTGATAAAAGTGGGGATGGAGTTATTCAAACTTCTAATGATTTAGATGGGAGTGGGAAAATTGAAGGAGATGAATTGTTGCCTTGGGGAGACGATGAATGTGTTATTTTATCTGTAGAACATTGGCCTGCAAATGCAAGATTAAGAGGTTTAGCCATAGACTTAAATGGATTTGTTTGGATTGGTGCCTATAATCATTATAAATATTATAAATTATATCCTAATAATGGGTCGCTTATAACAGCTGTGAGTGTTACTGGAAGACCTTATGGGGCAGTAATGGATAAAGATGGATTTTTATGGTCATCTGGAAGAGGGGGAAATAAAATAGACAAAATAGATACAAATACTAACATCCTTGTTGGAGATTATATCCCTGGTTGTGGAAGTAGCTTGTATGGAATTGCAACAGATACTCAAGGTAATGCTTGGGTGGGGATGTATTGGCCTGGACAAGGTTTGATGAAACTTAATTCTACAGGGGAAACTATTGGATGTTATAATTATTCTGAATCTCTGGGAGGGACAGATATAGTGAGAGGAGTTACTGTTGATAATGATGGAGATATTTGGTATGCGAGTTCTACTACGAGCTATGTTTATGAGTTTCATCCAGATACTGAAACTTATGGTTGTGTTCTTTCTGTTGGAGGATATCTAATAGGGATAGCTCAAGATTCTAAAGGATATATCTGGGCGATTGGTTATAGTTCTGGAATTGCTTCAAAAGTTGATCCAAACACTTGTGCTGTCATTGAAACAGTTGCTATAGGAAATAAACCTTACACATACAGTGATTGTACAGGTAACCTGTTATTCCAATCAATTACCGCAGGGCAAACAATTTTTAATTTTACAAACAGATGGCCTGGATCCGAGGTTAATTTTAGTTGGATATCAGATTCCGAAGAAAATATTTTAATAGAATATAAAAGTTTAGGGGATGAAGAATGGACTGAAGTTCCAAATTTAGAATTATTTAATGTAACTTCTTCAAGATATTCTGTAAAAATTAGTCTTTTTCGAAATGAGGATGGAAGTTCCCCAATTGTCCGAGATATAGTTCTTGGTTCAAGTTGTCTTCTTGCAGATGGAGACCCTGAATCATTTAACTATGAATTAGATAATAATTGTAATGGTATCATAGATGTAGATGAGTTAATGAATAACCCTGATGATGAATGTTCACCAATAGATAATTTTGAAGAGTGTAACAATTTAACTGAACATTTGTCATTTGTATGTGCATGGAACTGTTCTGGAACATCCTGTCCTCCGTCGTCGGTTAACAATGGAATTTGTTTAAGTTGTAATGATATTCCAGAAACGTGTTCAGGATATAATAATGAAGAAACGTGTGAAATTGATCCGTGTCAAAGGGCGAGATTATATGATTGTCCAGTATTAAATTGCTACGAAAATGAAAGTTACAATTGTTTTTGGAATTCAGATGATAATAAATGTGAATTTCAGGGGATTTTTGCGGGAGGATTATCTTGCGATTATAATAGTACTGTTTTACAAAGCTGTGATGGGATGAACAAAAACATGATAACGAATTTTACCAGCGAAAATTCTACTGACTGTCCATCTCAGCAAAAGGTAGTTTCATGTCCCTTAGATATTATTGGAATGAGTTTTTTTACGATGGTGAATTTTATTTTAGCTATTGGATTAATTACACTTTTTTATTTTGGGGCGAATTTTATTAAGAATAATTCTGAATAATTTTTTGTAGGATTTTTATTGTATATTTTAAAATATAATAGAATTTATAAAACTCCTCGTTTGAAAAATCATATGGAAGATTGTCCGAAATCGATATTAAGTGTTGGAAGATATGATATTAGAAGACATCTTCAGAATTATGCTGATAATACAAAAAAAGGTGAAATTGTTTTTGAAGATAGAAGTTATGATGTTGTCGAAACCATGAAGAGAATTAATAATAAAAAGTATGGGGGAGTTTTGATGGTTTCTCTTTCCTTGCCTTTCGGCGAGGGATATGAAGAATATTATCCTGCGATGAAAGAATTCGAAAAATTTAAGAATTGTAGTTGGTTTGGAGGACTTACTATTGTTAAACAAGCTTGTAAGGAAGGATTAATTACCGTAGCAAATGAGTCTGATAGGGTGGCAATAAAAGAGGTAGAAAATCTTGGTGCAAAATGTTTCTTGGATCCTATTACTAATACTATTGAAAATAATGTAAAATATTTCCAAAGTCGTTTGTAAAATAATCAAACTTATAAACTCTTATATAATCTAAGTTATTATTGTTCTCCAATATTTTAACGAAAAATCCAGTTATCGTTGCAAGTTCCATGTTTGAAAGAGATATCTTTTGTTTTTATAGGTTTTCTTTTGTGGCTCTGGTAAAATTCTATATAAAATATGATAGCTACATTATTAGAGAAAATTATAAATTTATCCGAAGATTTGTTTATCGTTTTTTTCATAGTATTTGAAAGGGTCAGCGATGGTGATTTCGTAGGATTCTGTATCTGCGACTCCAACATAGAATTGTGCAAGGTTTCCTTTTCTTCGGATTATTCCTCCGGGGAAGATTACATTGTATAGGTCTGGAGTTTTTGAATCTCCTTCTGGAAGTTCTGCTCTTCGTCCGATTAATTTTATTGTAGATGTCTTATGAGTTTTTGGGTCGAAAGCAAAAACCATAGGATAATAGAATTTGTTTTTATCTTTTGAAAATCTTGCGATGTGACCGAGAACTCCGATTTTTCCTGAACGTAAAATTAGTAAGTCATTTACTCCACCCCATTCTCCTCGTGAGAATAAATCTTTTAGTATTGGGGCATTTGAAATTTTTCTCGGCTTGAGTTCTTTTAAGGAACTTATTTCAAAGTAACCGATTCTTCCCCTCCTCCCTTTTTTTCCTTGAGGTCTTGTGAATACACCTATTTTTCCTTCATCTAATTCTATTAGTCTTATGTCCTTCATCCCCCAAGGTCCTATTGTGAATTTAGTAAGTTTTCTTAGGTTTTTCCCTTTATAGAAAACAGTTCTCCAACGAAGTTTATTTTTTAGGGGTTTTGTTTCTACTCCGCTTAAGACATAGCTATCTCCTATTCTGACTAAAGATGGGTCTTCGAGTTCGAATTTTTGGAATGTATCTTCTGGAACAAAGTTGGAATTTACTTTTCTGAAAAATTTTAGGATAGAAGTATCATCTTTTTGGTTTTCGACCCGACCTATGATATAAATCTTGTCTTCGTATTTGAAAGGTGCAGTAATATTATAGACATTTTGATTTCTTACGTGAAGGAATTTTAATTTTTTTATGTTTTTAATTTTTGGCTTATTGTAAGTTTTTAAAATACTTTTTACACTCTTCATGGAATTTCAAGGATGTTTGGATTTATATTAGTTGTGGAATAGCTAAATTTATAAAGGTTTTTTATTTTTAATTAATGTAACAGCTTGCTGTTATGAGTGGGACAGCTAACTTTCGATATCCTTGTCTAAAAGGCAAATGAAATGAAATGATTTCTGGAAATTGAGGAAGGTCCGCGCATCCTTTAACAATTATTTGTTAAAGCCATTAGGAATTATCGACGAAAGTCGGGCGTCGTGAGGCGTGGCTCTGGTATAGAAACGATCCGATTAAATTCGGCTGGAACGAGCAACCTAATTGATGCAACTGGTGGCTCGAACTGGTCTCTTGTTGATTTGTAAGAATTGTCAAGACCCAAGCTTCGAGTTACCCAGGCTTAGTCAGATGTTAGCACAAACTGTTTGGAATCCCGATTCTGCTCCAAAGGAGTACCCTCTCGAGGGCAAAGTTTGACAGAACGTGGCCTATGTCCCACTCTTTACTTTTAATGAAGGATTAATTTTATGGATTGTCCGATGAAGCCTGCAAAGACAGGGATTGCTAAGTTATCGTCGACATGTGGGAAAACTGTTTCGACAAACGTCGCCATGAATGCCATTGGGAGGATAATTATCCAATTTCCTAAGATAAAGTATCCTATTATTAAATTAACAATGAATTCTGCTATGATACCTTCCCATGCAGTTTCAGGCAGTTTCTTTATCCAATGTTTTCCAAAAGCAATTCCAAATATTGCTGCAGCCATATCACCGAAAACTGCCATCAAAATAGCTGCAACTGCAATATTAAAGTCAAAAATTGCTAAGGCAATAATAATCCCCAGTATATAGTAGACTTGTCCCCCGAGAGTGTTTTCTTCTTTTGGTCTCCATAACATATGTATTACAGGAATTTTTTTATGTTCATTTATTCTAAAAAAATCTATCACTACAAAAATGAGAAGTATGGACAATAAAATAAGCATTGCGATATTATGACTAAATAATTTCATAGCGACCCAGTAGACTCCAAGATAAGTTACAGCGAGGACATGGATTGCTTTCCTTTTTGCTTCAAATGCTAATTTTGACATGTTAGTGTTAGAAATGGGTGGTTTTTATATTTGTTGGCATGATTAAACTTAAAAAGACAACTTCGCTTTTACTTTCATGGGGCTTCCAAGCCAACTAATTTGATAATTTCTAGATAGTTCAAATCAGTGACCTTGAAGCTCACCGGAAGAGCACACGGCTGAAGACCTGCCCATAATTTACACCTCAGAAAGGCTTCTTTCTTTTTAGAAAAAAGAAATTTCTCTTCCACCCAATCTGGCGTACCTCTGCTGAGGCAAAGTAGAAAAACTATTTTAGTTGTTTTCTTCGGAGCAAATCATTCGGTGTAGGCATTCAATACTCTCACATATTTATATTTTATATTGGTTGGGGCATGCTATTCTCACAAAACTTTTTACTATCAACAAACTTAAAAACCTAAATTAGTTCTTCATCTTTATGGGGCTGTAGCTCATTGGGAGAGCACACGGCTGAAGACCGTGGTGTAGGGAGTTCGATTCTCCCCAGCCCCATTTATGGACTTGGATTATAATATTGCAATGAGTCTTCTTGAAAAACATGTAGGAGATAAGAAGGGCATAATTCTTCATGCCATAGCAGTTTCTAATTTTCTTGTAGAAGTTTGCAACAGACTAATAAATAATAATCCTGACATAAAAATTGACATAGAAAGAATCCGTACTGTTGGATTGCTACATGATATTGGCAAGATTAGAGAGAAGAAGGAATTGGGGGGACACGCCTTTATCGGAGCTAGAATATTAGAAAAGGAAGGGTTTCCTGAAATCGGGAAAATTATCGAAACTCATGGCATTTCCAAAGAGACCGCAGAGAGCGATGGAATATCGGGGAATTTTGAGCCAGAAACAATCGAAGAAAAACTATTAACTTATGCAGATGCGCATGTTAGACATGATAAAGTTGTATCGTTTGAAGAAAGGGTTTCTGATGTCCTCGAGAGGAATAAGGCCAACCCCAGAAATTACAAAAACCTTCAACTGGGGCTTGAGAGAGTTGGGAAAATCGTTAGGGAGATAGATTCCATGTTGAAGTAAGATTTATAAAAGAAGAGAACCTAAGATGAATATGGAGAAAAAGGGTGCTGTTGAATTGTCTATTGGGACTATTGTGATTATTGTATTATCTATGTCGATGCTGATTCTCGGATTGGTTTTGGTCAAAAACATTTTTTCGGGAGCGATGGATATTACGGATATGACAAATTCACAGTTGAAGGAACAGGTTTCGAAATTGTTTGGGGAAGATAAAAAATTAGTTGTTTATCCAGATACGAGGCATATTACTGTAAAATCTGGAACAGCGATGGGTTTTGGAATTGGTATAAAAAATCTTTTGACTGGTGTTCAGGATAAGAAATTTTCTTATGAGGTTATCGTATCCGACCCAGATATTAGGAAGAAGTGTGGCGTCGGTGAACGAGAGGCTGAAGAGTGGATTTCGACGGGGCGTTCGGAGGAAAATATTGGGCTTGCTCCTGGAGAATTTATTTCGGGGAAAGTTTTATTGAATGTTCCTGAAGGTTCGACTCTTTGCACATTCAGATATAGGATTAATGTAATGTATGGTGGGCAGAGTTATGCGAGCGAGTTGATGGATGTAACTATTCGGGCTTAGGGTTTTTTAATATTTAGTTATGAGAAGTTAATTTTACATAATAGAGATTTATGTGAGCTATATGTTTATTAATAATTGGTGATATATCATTTCTATGGAATTCCATTTAGGTTGTTTAGCGTCGGGTTATGGGAGTAATGTTGAAGCTATACTTAATACGGAAGGATTGGAAGCTTCCGTTAAAGTAATAATAAGTAATAATCCTGGTGCTCGTGTTTTAAATTTAGGAAAAGAAAGAAATATTCCAATTTATTGTTTAAATCAAAATAACACATAAAATCTAGATGAGGAAATTCTTAAAACTCTTATAAAACATGATGTTAATCTAGTTGTTCTTGGAGGATATATGCAAATAGTAGAAAAGGGTACTCTAAGATATTATCGAAATAGGATAGTGAATATTCATCCATCATTGCTTCCGAGACATGGTGGAGAAGGTATGTATGGAAGGTATGTCCATGAAGCAGTTATCAATTCTGATGATGATGAAAGTGGAGCTACTGTACATGTTGTTACAGAAAAAATTGATAAAGGAAGGATTCTTACACAACGCATAGTTCGTAGATATAAAATAGATACACCTAAAACTCTTGCTAAAAGAGTTCTAGAAGCTGAACATAAACTATATCCTGAAACATTAATAGAAATACAGAAAGGTAAAATCGATTTAGACTATGATTGCACACGGTGGTGGGAAGGGGAGGTACGGGATACAAAGTTCTGGGAGCGTTAATAAATCTAGTTAATACTTTTAAAGGAAATGGATTTTAGTCCATTCAATTTATAAAGAATTATTTCCTTGTGATTGGATGAAGCGTATGACTATTTTTATTTTAGTAGCAATTGTAGGAAGTTTATTTGGAATTTTTGGATACTTGTCTTATTCTGATATTGAAGAGCATGAACATGACCATTCAGTAGAAATTGAAGGAAGTGATATGAAATCTTTGACTGTGCAGGAAGTTGCAGACCTCTGGGAAATTGATGAGAGGATACTTTTGTCGAGGATAATTAGTGAATTTGAGTTAGAAGGAAGTTATACTGTGGAAACTGTTTTGGAAACTATTCGGGAAGAGTACGCATTTTCTCCTGCATTAATCAAAGATATGGCTGAAGAAATAAAGCAAGGGAATTTATAAAATGAGTAATTTAAAATTAAACTATTGGGTAAATATTGGATTAACAATATCTTTTTTTATTTGTTTTCTTACAGGTTTGGTTAAATGGCCAGGGTTGATAACAATAATTGGAACTTCGGCATATAAGGTTTTATACTTTAAGAATATTTCATTATTGCATGATCGGAGTGGGCTTATTATGGGATTACTTGTCTTGGTTCATTTAGTTTTGAATTGGGGATGGATGGTCGGAGTAACAAAGAGTATTTTTAAGAGAAGTATATAAAAAGCTTTTTAGATAATTTTTATAATGAGAGAATTTATTTATTATTCAAAATCTGCGGTAACTTCTGGAAATTTGATTAAAGATGATTTGAAGAAGGCAGGGAGAATGGATATTGTTTGTAATGTAATTATTTCTGCTTTTTTTATTTCCAATGAGATGCGGGATGATGTGAAGTTTCATTTGATTTTTGATGGACCGCCGAATGCACCGAGGCATTTGGTTTTGGAGTCGAATGAGGAGATGCCGATTTCGAAGAAGAATGTTGCGGGGTTGATTAAACGGATGTTGTATAAGTCGCCAGACAGCGAGGGGTTGTTGGAGGTTTTTCCTGGAGCGTCGATTGAGAGAAAAAGTTTTGAGAAGGTTGTGAAGGAATTGGATGCTGGGTGGGTTGCACGTGACATACCCTCTAAGGAGGGCACTAAGGTGCCATCTTCATCGGGCAACGTTTTGTTGTTGGATGGAAAAGGTGTTGATGTTAGGAGTTTGAAATTGAAGGGTGATGAAGTTTTTATTATTGGTGACCATGAGGGGTTTCCTTCGGATAAGAAAAAGTTTTTGAAGAAGATTGATAAGGTTTCTGTTGGTCCGAAGGTTTTGTTTGCTTCACAGGTTATTACTGTTTTGCATAATGAGATTGATAGGAAGGAATAAAAAAGATTGGTTCTTATTCAAATTATGAAGAAAAATAAAATAATTGTGGAAATTAGAAAACCAAAACTTTCTGATGCGAAAGCATTAAAGGGATTAATTAACAATAAAGAATTATTGAAACAGCTTTGCGATTATCCTTATCCTTGTCCATTAAAGAGAATGGAAAAAGATGTAGAAGATGGAATTAAAGGTTGGAAAACAAAAAAATCTTTTTCATTCACAATTCTTGTTGATGGCGAAATAGCTGGAAGCATAATTTTAGAAAATCCAAGCAAGGATAAGGGAAGATATGATTTAGGTTTCTTTGTCGGAAGAAAGTTTTGGAGTAAAGGGATAGCAACAGAAGCAATAAAACAAATAGTTAAATTTGGTTTTGATAAATTAAAATTATATAGAATTCAAGCAGATAATGATTCTGATAATCTTGCATCAGGTAGAGCAATGGAAAGAGCAGGATTTAAGCTTGAAGGCGTTTTAAAGAAAATTCAAAAAAAGAAAACCAAATTTATTGACTTACATATGTGGGGAATTACAAAATAACTATTTCTTCTAAAGTAAAAATTAGCGTTGATTTTTTATTGTATATACTATTGCTATTAAGGGAAGTCCGAATCCCTCGAAAAAATTCCTTCGTGAAACAGAGTTAGGAATTTTTTAGAGATGGCAAGAATTTTCCCTTAATCGATGTTCATTTTTCCGAGGGTAATTAAATGGAACTAGAGTGCAGCGTGGTTGACTTACCAAATGGAAGGAGAAATTGAGAAAAATAGGTTCAGAGAGCGAAAACGATACGTCTATTGACACAGTTATTTAAGATAGGACTTTTGACTACGATTTGGCAATTTTCCACATATCATTAAAAAATCTTCTGTAGGCATCAGCATT
>JAGLIS010000019.1 GCA_023142835.1 Candidatus Pacearchaeota archaeon
TCTTTTGTTTTTCTTATAAAAGTTATAGCTTCATCCACACCCAGAGCCTCCGCGATATCTTGTTTTGACTTTTCAACAGGCCAAACACCTTTCTTAATTACATTTTCAGTTTCTTTTAACGTAAGTTCACTTCCCTCAATGGCATTTGTATTATAACTAAAAACCTCAGAAAATTTCTTCCAATCAGATTCAGATAAGTGAACAACCTTCAAGTTTGCTTCAATCTCAAGTCTTTTAATAAATTCAATTTCTTCTTTTGATATTTTATCATGCAAAGGATTTTTTATTATTTTATATTTATCAATCTCCTCTAAAATAAGTTGTTCAGCTTTCTTTTTTCTATCTTCCAAAACTTCCCTAGATAAATCTGTTCCTAAAAGTTTTCTTATTTTATGAATTTTGCCACCTTCTCTAAATGAGTGAGCCAACCAGTATCTGATCTTTCCATAGTATTTTCTTTTTTCAAGATACATAATATTATAATAGTTGTCTACATATTTAAATGTTTCTACATTTTTGTCTACAATACACTAGAAGAACTGAAATTGGAGCACCTTACATCTAATCACCTAATTTATTATAAAAACTTATCTTCTTGGTCTACTTCGTCCAGAATTATTTCCAGACCTACTTCTTCCACCAATTCTTCCAGATCTTTCACGTCCACCACTTCTTCTAGATCTTCCATGTCCACCATTTCCACGAGTATCCCCCCTACTAGAACGTCTCACATTTCCACGATTATCATTCCTGCTTCGACTTCTTGGTCTACCTTCCCCCCTTTGTACTCGAGGCACTGGTTTAGCATCTTTGCCCTCGGCGTTCTTAGCATCTAACGAATGCCATTTATGCTCAGCAACAGGAGTTTTCCTTTTTGTAATTCTTTCAATTTGATTTAAGAAATTACGATCAGCAGCACAACAAAACGAATATGCAATTCCATCAGCTCCAGCCCTCGCTGTTCTTCCAATTCTATGAATATAATTTTCAGGTTCATTCGGTAAATCATAATTAATAACATGTGAAATATTCTTAATATCAATTCCTCGAGCCGCAATATCAGTAGCAACCAAAACTTTAGCCTTACCACTTCTAAAACTCTCTAAAGCTCGGACTCTTTGAATCTGAGATTTATTACTGTGGATAGCTTCAGCTTTAATTCCACCACTAATCAAAACATCAACAATTTTATCAGCCTTGTGTTTCATTCCAACAAAAATTAAAGTTCGGTCCATTCCCCTTCCCTGTTTCATTAAATCCAAAAGCAATTCATTCTTCTGACTATAATCGACGAAAAAAACACATTGTTCAATTTTATCAATAAGAGTATACTCTGGCATAATGTCAATTCTAGTAGGATTCTTCAAAAAATCCATAGTTAAAGCAGCTATAGAATTACTCATCGTCGCCGAGAAAAACAAAGATTGTCTCTCAACAGGCAAAGCCGAAGCAATTTTTTTAATATCTTTCAAAAATCCCATATCAAGCATTCTATCAGCTTCATCTAAAACTAAAAATTCAATATTAGATAAATTCACCTTTCCCTGATTCATCAAATCCATCAATCGTCCAGGAGTCGCAATTAAAATATCAATACCATATTTCAAATTTTTAATCTGCGTTCCAATAGAAACACCACCATAAACAGCCAAATGCTTAAAGTTAAGAAATTTACCATAAGTTTCAAAACTCTCACTAATTTGCACAACTAACTCCCTCGTAGGTGCTAAAATCAAAGCTTTCGGAGTTGTTGCCTTATTCACCCCATATTTCTCAAATAATTTCTGCAAAATAGGAATAGCAAAAGCTGCAGTCTTTCCAGTACCAGTCTGCGCAATTCCAATTACATCCTTCCCTTCTAACAACAAAGGAATCGCTTTAATTTGAATCGGACTAGGGGTAGTATACCCTTTCTTATCAAGTGCCTGTAAAATAGGCTCCACAATATTCAATTTTTTAAAACTCATAATAAAAAATCGAAAAATGCATATATAAGGCTATGGGTAGATACCCCCTAAGAGTAACAATATCAATAAAACATACAACTAATATTTTTATAGGTTGCATTAAATTTTATTAATTTCTGATTACGAAAGTTTAAGTGAGGAAGTTGAAACTAGTTTTCATGTTGTAAAAAGTGGATAGGTTAAAATTTATTTTATTTATTTTATTTTTCTCTAACTATCTCCAAAATTTTTGCACCATAGTTTATTAATTTAGAAGGACCAATACCATCAATTTTTGAAAGTGCTTCGGCTGTTGAGGGTAATCCTTGTGCGATTAATTCTATTGTTTTATTATTGATAATTGTATAGGCTGGGGCATTATTTTCACGACTAAGGATATTTCTCCAAATAGTTAACTCTTCCAAAATTTTATGGTTAGTTAAATCTAATCCCTCTTGTTTAGGTAAGGCTTCGTCCTCGACCATATTTGCCATTTCGTCACTAATAAAATATGTTCTTTTCTTCCCAGAATATGTTAGATATAAAATTTCTTTTGTCCTCGAAATGGCAACATAAAATAATCGTTTCTCTTCTTCTAATTTATTATAATCCTCAATTTTAATCATCTCAATTGCTGGATGATCTGAGGCCTTGCATGGAAAGTTCTGCTCATTACATCCAACAACAAAAACTTTTTTCGCCTCCAGACCTTTTATCGCGTGGACAGTTGCTAATGTTATCCCTCCAACCGTCCCTTCTGCAGGACTTTGAACTTCATCAGTTTTTACAATATGTGAAATCTTTACATTTTTCATATCCTTCGAAAGTTCCTGAAGTTGTCGATTTGTCCTCACTAAAACAAAAATTTCATCCATTGCAATTTTAGATTCTAAAATTTTTCTAACTACAAACTTTCTCTCAGCTTCCTCAGATTCAAAATTAATAATCTTAATTTTTGTATCCCTTGATTCTTGGTGATGTTCTAAATCTGGAAGCCCCATACTTTTAATTGAATGATTTATGAAATCTACAATTTCCTTCGTACTCCGATAATTTTTTGTTAGATGAATAACCTCAGAGTCTCCATAATCTTTTTCAAAATTGAGGATGTAATTAATGTCTGCACCCCTCCATCCAAAAATTGACTGTCGTGGGTCGCCTACAGCAAAAAGATTTTTAGGTTTTAAAAGATTGATTAAATTAACTTGCATAGCATTGACATCCTGGTATTCATCGATGAGGACATGTTCAAATGAAGGAATCTCTGAAACATTTTCTTTTAAAAATTTTGTCGCATCAAGGATTTGGTCGGTGTAATCTCGTAGTCCTTGTGTTTCCATATGCTTTTTTAAGTATTCTGTAATCTGGTAAACTCTTCTAGCATTATGTCTATTTTTTACATCAACGTCTTTTGAAAAATCATACCCTTTTTTCCCAGCTACCTTAAAGTAATCCATTACAGAAAAACAATCATTCATAAAACTATTTGCTAATTGATTTCCTGTTTTGAATTTTCTTTGTTGCGGTGTAAAATATGATTGTAATGCGTCTTCCATATCTATTCCCAAAGTTCCTAATGCCATATTCATTGCGAGAATTTTATCTGAATAGGATTGAACTCTAACATGACGGTCATAAATTTGATTACTATGCTTTCGTAAAATTCCTTCGCAAAATGAGTTAAACGTATGAACTTTTACTCTATTATCTACATTTAATTTGTAAAGTCTCTTTTCCATTTCTTGTCGAGCCTTTCTTGTAAATGTAATAGCTAAAATTTTTTCAGGAGGAACATTACGATACTTAACTAAAAATTCGATCCTCTTCGTAAGAACTGTTGTCTTACCTGAACCTGCACCAGCAACGCAAAGAATTTTTTCAGCTTCGGATATTATTGTTTTTTTCTGCTCATTGTTATATTTTTCAAGAAAACTTTTTAATGCTTCAAATCGTTTTAGGTCTTCTTCAGTAACCTTAGTTTGCTTAAATTTAATTTTGTTTTTCAGTTCTTTTTTTGAGAGGGTTGGATGGACAATTTCGTTTTGTCCTTTCATTGTTAATTTTAAAATTTTTACAAATTTATTATAATCGCTTGTTGAAAGTTCTATCATTCCGTTAATAATTAGTTTATCAATTTCTTGATAAATTTCCTCCTTGCCCCAATGCAAACTATCAAAATTATATAATTCGTCTAGGTTGTTTTTTGTAATAGATTTATTCTTATAATCTCCATTCAAAAAATCTGCAAGGAGAGTTTTACCTACTTGGAAAGGTAACTCCAT
>JAGLIS010000002.1 GCA_023142835.1 Candidatus Pacearchaeota archaeon
TTATCAAATTTTACAGACATCTCAATAGGTAATTTGCCTTCCCTACGAGCATTCTTTACAGCACCAGTAAACATCTCTACCTCATCAGTAACTCCAATAAATCTTCCATTATAGAAAATATCAATATTTCCCTCATCACCTTTTTTCGCAAATCCTTTCAAGATATCTAAAATCTCTCGAGAATCCATAAAAGTTCTTGTCGAAATCCTCGCAAGTAAAGCTAAATTTTTCCTCAAACCAATTTCAGTTCCTTCAGGAGTTTCAACAGGACAAAACCTCCCATAATGAGTTGGATGAACAGTTCGAGCAGCCAAGTTCTCTTGCTCACCTGGAAGAGTAGAAGTCACTCTCTGTAATTGAGACATAACTGAAAAAGAATTATTCATATCCATATTCTGAGTCACACCATTTCTCTCACCAATCCACGAACCAGTCGCAATCGCACTCTCTATTCGATGAGTAAACAAAGTCGACTTAGCAATAGTTTTAATCGAGAAAAACTTACGTCTCTTCACAGTCTTCTGCAAGGTATGTTGAACCTCTCGAAGAAGAATATTCATATTCACCCTAAACAAATCAGACAATAAATCTCCCGAAAGCCTAACTCTCTTATTAGCGTAATGGTCCTTATCAGTCATAGAATCCTTAGGATTTTCTTTTGTAATATAAAACTGTTTAATAAATTTACAAAGAGTTTTAGCTTTCTCAAGACGAGTTTCCTTATCCAACCCAATATGTGGTAAAAAATAAGAATCAATCCTTTGCTTAACTCTATCAAGCATTTCCTTGTTAGTCCCTTGCAAAGAACTCTTTTCAGCAATCCACATCAAAGCATCATTAACATTAACAACATTCGCAAACTCATAAAAATTAACAATTAATCCATCTGTCTGCTTTCTAACAAGATTAGCAATCTCTGCATCACTAGTAAGACCTAATGCCTTTAACAAAACCATTGCAGGAATATCCCTAAACCTCGAGAAAGAAATTTCCAATATTCCTTCAGAACTCTCAACTAGAGAAACAGGAATCTTATAAGCATCTTTTTGAGAAAACAAACGCAACATCAATCTCTTTTTAATCTTCTGCCATTCAATAAAAGTTTGATTCGACGCCAAATCCTCTGCCATAACCATAACTCTCTCATTACCATTAATCAAAAAATAACCTCCAGTATCCTTAGGATCGATATAATTTTTAATCAAATCCTCTTCATTCATCCCATGAAGATTACAAGCTCCACTCTTAATCATAATCGGAATTCGTCCCAACTCTACATTCTCCGTCTCAACCTGTCCCGCATAATTAATCGTCATCTCCATCCAAATTGGAGCCGAATAAGTCAATTTCCTCAACCTCGCCTCAGCAGGAGTCACCAACTTAGAAGAACCATCAGATTCAACCATATTTGGTTTACCTACAGAAATCTTCCCCAACTTAATTTCAAAATCCTCATTAGGCAATGAATCAGAAAGTCCCGTCACAATTTCTTGCATCCGAATCCCAACAAAATTATCAAAAGACCTAATATTAGATTCAACCAACGAATGATTCTTCAAAAACTCCCTAACTAAAATATGATTATTCGCTACAACCATTTTAAATGACCACCCTGAAGTAAACTTCAGCAAACTCACCCTTTCGCTCAATCTTTACAACATCGCCAGTATTACACCCTTCCGGAAGCGCCGAATCCTTCTTAGAGATTTTAGGTAACTGTGCCAAAGCAATATTAAACTTAGCTAAAACCCGTTCAGCCTCGTCGGAATTCAGTTTCGTGTGCTTTGGTTGTAGGACGTGCATTTCTAATTTTAGAATATAAATTTTAGATAAGAAAAATATCAAAAATAGCTTTAAAAACTTTTTGCTTTTATTATTTTAAAGTAGTTCGAGCAAAAATTGGATATTACAATCTATTTCCAAATCCCACAAGTTTTTAAACCAAAATTTCTCATAAACATTATGGCTCCGTAGCTCAGCCTGGCTAGAGCACTGGACTTTTAATCCAGGTGTCGGGGGTTCAAATCCCCTCGGGGCCATGAAGATTTGTTGCTTGGCTTCGCCCAAATTTTAATTTTAATTTTTCTTTCCCTCCCTAACGATACGAGAGATAAGCCCGCAGTCCTTCGGACAAATAGCTTTTTGTCTTTGACAAAAATAGAAAAACTTCTTTTATCAGACCAATGAAAACAAGCCACGAAATTAAAATTTCGCATAACCAAGGATAAAAGGTTCGCTTTCGCTCACGCAAATTTTTCATTTAATTAGAAATAATCTTCCCCAAAAGTTTTTCAAAAAAGAATTTATAATAGAAACTATTTTGAAACAACAAGTTATTTTTTACTCATAAATTTTTTTAGATATTGGACTTTTTTTCCTAGCTTTACTTTTTCTTCTGGTACCAGCTTATACCCCCTGTAATAAGTATCGTAAAGATCTTGAATAGTCACTAATTTTACAGGAATTCCATAGAAATCTGCACTGACTGTTTTTTTGGGAAGACTTCCCTGTTTTATGCCTTTACAACCTTTACCCATCCTATCAATATCTATTTTTAATTTTTCTTTTTTAATTTCTAGAGTATCCCATTCAGGCATAAATTTAAATTTAAATTTACTTTTTTCTAAAGCTTGCATGACTTTTGGATAATCTTTCTCTTTAATTAGAATATCAATATCATGAACCCTGAGACTTTCATCTTTTGTATGAAAAAAAGTAGCATAACTTGAATATATTACAAAATTTATTTTATTCTCCTTTAAGATCAAGAGTATCTTTTTAGCAAAGGGCAAAAGCTTCTTGAAATGTTCTTTATTCTTTGGAAAGATATTTGTTTTCTTCACCATCTTTATTTTATTAGAAATTTATGTTTTAAATACTTAGTGAAAATTTTCTAACCCCAGATTATTTCATTTTCTTTTTTCTAAAAAGAAACAAAAAGCGGGCTTATCTCTCTAATACATTGGTCGTCTTACCGTCCTCCCCCAACCTGAAAAGAAAAATTAAAACTCTGCGTCGCTTCGCTCCTTGCCACGCCTTGCAGGCTCTCACTTCGTTCCGCTCTGTAAAATTAACTTCTCATAACTCTATGTAGCATATAAATTCTTATAAATAAATAAATCTCTTTCTAATTATGATTCAGCTTTATCTAGGCCCTATGAAATCTGGAAAAAGTACTAGACTTATAGAATATTTTAAGAGGTTAAGTATTGCAAATATTCCTTATGTTATTTTTCAGCCTTCAATCAATATTAGAGATGGGGACAAAATTCAATCTCGCAATGGGACTTCCTTGTCCGCTTCTCCCATAGATTTTAATGATAAAAACTATTTAGTTAATATGGCTAATGCCATGAATAATGTTGATTTCATCGGTATAGACGAGATTTTTATGTTTCCAGAGTTTGATAGTGGTAGCAATTCTTTTGTGGATCTTATTCGTTTTTTTGGGAGGGAGAAAAATATTATTATAGCGTCTCTTGATAGCGATTTTCGTGGTAACATTTTTCCCATAGTCAATAATTTGATGAAGATTCCAGAAATCCGTATTGAGAAGCTGACTGCAATATGTCATTATTGTAAACAAGAAGCTACCAGAACGCAAAAATATATTAAAGGACAACCAGCTAATTACAACTCTTCCACAGAAGTTTCCGTAGAGGGGGTGGATAAAAATGTATCTTACGTTCCAGTCTGTGCAGGATGTCATAAGGTTCCGGGAAAACCAAATTTAAAAATACCCTTCGGGAAATTTTAGAGTTAAATACTAATAAGTTCAAATCCCCTGTAGAAATTTAAAACTCCCCAACCAAAACCTCTTAATTTAAATAATCTAATCGTCACTACCCCTTATGCCTTACAATTTTTTAGAACATACTGCAGACGTAAAATTTAGAATTGAAAGTCCGACTCTAGAAGAAATGTTCAGTTCATCTGCCGACGCCTTAAACGAAACAATCCGTGGAAATATTAAAATTTTAGAACAAAAAGAAAAGAATTTTGAAATCGAAGGAAAAGACTTAGAAGAACTACTTTATAATTTCTTAGAAGAACTTTTATTTTTATTAGATACTGAAAATTTTTTAATATCAAAAATTAAAGACATCAAAATTGACCTAGAAAACAAAAAACTAAAATGCGTTGCCACTGGGGACAAAGCAGAAAATTACAAATTTACCAATGATGTAAAAGCAATAACCTATCACGAAATGTTCATCAAAGAAAAAAATGGCAAATTCATCTGCGAGGTAACCTTGGATGTATAAAAAACAATTAAAAAAAATATCTGAAACAGAATATGAACTTCCAAAAACTGGAAAAATGAATGTTCCCGGAAAATTATTTTTATCTGAGAAACTCTTAAACGACGTCGAGGAAAACGCCTTAAAACAAATTGCCAATGTTGCAATGCTACAGGGAATTCAAAAATACTCTATAGGTCTTTCAGATATGCATCTAGGCTACGGTTTCCCCATCGGTGGCGTCGCTGCATTTGACATAGAAACAGGAGTTATCAGTCCGGGAGGAGTCGGCTACGACATTAACTGTTCAGTCCGTTTACTAAAAACAAACTTAAAAGAAACAGATTTAAGAGGAAGAGAAAAAGAAATTACACATTCACTATTCAGAACAATCCCTTCAGGAGTCGGTCGCGGGGGAAAATTAAATCTCAATGAAAACGAACTAAATAATGTCCTTACCGACGGAGCACAATGGGCAGTTGAAAAAGGTTATGGCAAAAAAGAAGATTACTTGCATACCGAAGAAAACGGAAAATTAGAAAATGCTGACCCTTCAGCAGTATCAAAAAGAGCAAAAAGCAGAGGAATGCCCCAATTAGGTTCGCTAGGAGCAGGCAACCATTTTTTAGATATATTAATCGTAGATGAAATTTTTGATAAAAGTATAGCAAAAGTTTTCGGTTTAGAAAAAGGACAAGTTGTCATTATGATTCACTGTGGTTCTCGAGGACTCGGACACCAAGTAGCATCAGATTATATCAAACTAATGGACGATAAATACGGACATCCAGATTTTGATAGGGGATTAGTAAATGCTCCAATAAAATCAGAACTCGGACAAAAATATCTAACCGCCATGAACTGTGCTGCAAATTTTGCATTCGCAAATAAACAATTAATCACTCACTGGATTCGCGAAGATATGAAACATTATTTCCCAAATTTCAAGACAGAAGTTGTCTATGATATCTGCCACAACATTGCAAAATTTGAAGAGCACATTATCGACGGAGAAAAGAAAGAAGTTTTAGTTATGAGAAAAGGAGCAACAAGATCTTTTGGTCCAGGTAGAAAAGAAATTCCAGAAGATTATAGGAAAGTTGGTCAACCAGTTTTAATTCCAGGCTCGATGGGAACCTCAAGTTATGTTTTATGTGGAACAAAAAAAGCAGAGGAAATTTCATTTGGTTCTACAGCACACGGGGCGGGAAGGATAAAAAGCCGAACTCAGGCACACAAAGATATGACTTTTGAAGAAGCAAAAAAAGACATGGAAAAACGAGGAATTTTTGTTGAATTCGGCAACCAAAAAGGTTTGATTGAAGAATCCCCATTTTCCTATAAAAATATTGAAGAAGTTGCTAGAGTTTCTCACGAGGCTGGTATTGGGAATAAAGTTGCGAAGCTGAAACCGTTGTTAGTTATCATAGGTTAGATTAATAAATATAAGGATTCTTATTTTATCATGGTGATTTCAAATTTGCTTGGGTTTTTTCTTCCGCTAATTTTTTTAGTAGGAATTGTCACGAGTTACACTGACATTCGACAAGGGAAAATTTTCAATAAACATCTTTTATGGGCATTGGTAATTATGATAATTATTTATCTTGTTATTTTGATTGGACCATGGTTACTTGAGGATAATTATTTCTTTAATCTTGGATTAAATTTTTTGATATCCTTTGTAATCGGATTTTTGTTTTGGCATTTAGGACTCTGGAGTGCAGCAGATTCTAAACTATTTGCATTATATTCTCTTTTAATTCCCCTAACAGTTTATTCCAAAACCTATTATTCTTTTTTTCCTTCATTAACCCTATTGATTAATTCCTTTGTCCCATTTTTCGTAGGATTTTCTTTAAAATCTTTCTTTACAGATTCTATTGATCAAAGGAAAAAATTCTTTTCAAATATCAGTATAAAGGATATTATTACTCTCATTATGCTAATTTTTGTTATGATGTGGATTCCTTCGTTATTTTTTAAGGTTTTAAATATTCAATTTCTTTTTATAATTAGTTTAGCAATAATGTTTGGATTGGCATTTATTTTAAAAAAACTTTTTGATAAAAATCTTTTTTTTGTTATGATTGGTTTGACCATCGTTAGAATTATTTTTGATTATGCTTATGTTAGTACTTTTGAATTTTTAAAACAGTTCTTTTATCTTTCGATTTTGCTTATTATAATTTTTATGTTGATTAATTCTAGTTCGCAGTTTTTTGTGAAGAAAATTTGGATTAACAATATTAGACCTGGGATGATTCTTGCTGGAAAAGTGTATGATGGGGAAAAAGAACTCAAGTTGGAACACCCGGCGGAAGGTCTTACAATAAAGGATGTGAAAAAAATCATGAGACTATATAAAAATAAAAAGATTGGAGACGAAGTGAATATTTATCAGACGATTCCATTTGCTCCATTTATATTTGCTGGGGCTTTACTTACAATTGTTCTTCGTGGAGATTTTCTAATTTCTTTGATAAAACTTCTTACATGATTTAGTGTAATAATTCTTATATAGGGTATGAACTTTGTTTTTATATGGAGATTCATCATGAAGATAACTTTGTATTAATTGAAATAAATCCAGAGATTTATCTATTGGAAGTCGTTTATTCTGCAGCTTATGTTTTTTTAGATAGAGCCTATATTCGGCTTGATGGCGACGCTGACAAAAAGATAATTGTTGAGTTGAGACCTAAAGAAGATTATTCCTTGGAACAACTAAAGAATGAATTCAATAATGAGTTGCTTAATTATGCGTTCCATAAATCTCAGATTGAAAATTCAGGAGACATACGGAATATTTTGATGCAACGGGCTCTTTTTATTCCAGAGATAAATAAAATTGAAAAAGACGATTTATTGAATGAAGAATTTTCTGGAGATCCTAATGAAATTTTTTCACTTGAAGATTCTTCAGAAAACGAAGTTCCGTGGGAGGAATGATGGAAAGTTTTGAGACCTTTTTAAATTTGAAATTCTACAACATTGATTCTATAGAAGAATCGATTGAAGATTTTGGAGAAGTTTGTGACATTTTTTTTGATAAGTGTTCGGGGGAGATAAAAGTTATATCTTTCGACGCTGAGACGAGTTCCGAGGAAATTTTTCGAGAATTTTGCAATTATGTTTTGGGGGTTATGAAAAATAATCAAGTAATATGAAAGAATATCGATTGAATTTTTTAAGGAAGAAAAAGATTGGCGAGAAATATTTAGTGACTACAGATCATGGAAGTTGGATATATTTGGGAACAGAAGAGTTAGATAAATTAATATCTAAAGATTTGGATGAATCACTTTATGCTCGCTGTGAGGAGAAAGGAATAATTATTACAGAAGATAATAAGTCAGATATTATAAAAAATATTCGTGAGAAATATGCGTTTCTTTCTAGCGGGACTTCACTTCATATTATTGTAGCGACGCTGAGATGTAATCTTCATTGTGTTTATTGTCACGCTTCTTCTTGTCCGCAATCTTTTGAAGGTTATGATATGGATGAAAAAACGGCGAAGAAGACAGTTGATTTTATTTTTCAATCTCCTGCAAAAAATATTACAATTGAAATTCAGGGAGGAGAACCTTTGTTAAATTATGATGTTATAGAATATATTGTTAAGTATTCTAAGAAGTTGAATGAAGTTCATAAGAAAAATTTGAGATTGACGGTTGTCACTAATTTTGGAATGATGGATGGTGAGAAATTAGATTTTTTTGAAAATGAAGATGTTGATATTTGCACTTCACTTGATGGTCCAAAAGAATTGCATGAGAAGAATCGGAATTTTGGAAGTCATGGACCTGTAGTTAAGTGGCTTGAAGAAATTAGGAAACGGGAGAAAAATGGAATCTTACATAAAAATGCGGTTTTGACTGTGACTCATGAAAGTTTAAAATATCCTCGAGAGATTGTTGATGAATATGTTAAAAATGGGGTGAAGGATATTCATTTGAGATTCTTGAATAATCTTGGAAACGCTAAACAAGATTGGGAAAAAATTTGTTATAGTTCTGAAGAATTTATAGACTATTGGAAGAAATCCTTGGAATATATTTTTGAATTAGATAAATCGGGAATTTTTCTGAGAGAGCGTGGAGCTACAATAATCATGAAGAAAATTCTTGGTGGAGAGCCTAATTATCTTGAGCTAAGAAGTCCTTGTGGTGCTGCGATCGGACAGTTGTTATATAATTATGATGGTGCGATCTATACTTGTGACGAGGCACGAATGGTAGGAGAAGATATTTTTAAATTAGGAAATGTTAAGGAAAATAATTATTCTGAAATTATTTCTTCGAATCAAACTTGCGGGATCGTGGCTGCTTCCATAAATGATACACAAATTTGTGATTCGTGTGTTTACAAACCTTACTGCGGAATCTGTCCTGTTTGTAATTATGCAGAGCAAGGAAGTATCATCGCGAAAATCCCGCAAACAATGAGATGTCAAATTTACAAAGCACAGTTTGATTATCTTTTTGATAAAGTCTTAAATGATTCAATAGCAAAAGAAGTTCTTTTAACTTGGGTTAAAAATTAGGAATATTTAAAAAAGATAATTGCCTGTTGTTACAATGAAAGAAGGGGTAAAATCAAAGATTCCAAAATTAAAGAAGAAGATTAGCGCTTTTTTGGTTGGTGAGGAAGGGAAAATATCAAAAAATTCTTTATTAAAAATAGGTGGTGTTTTGACAGGATTGTCCTCTGCAACGATTGTTGCAGGAGTAAATAATTTGCATTTGAGCTATACAGATTCGACTGCAACGGCTAAGCATGGAAATCATTCGAGTCACTCACAACACGGTAGCCACTCGAGTTATTAACTATGGAATCAATTCAAACACCCCAAGCTATTCCGCCACAAAGTAACAAGTGGAAGATTTTCATCATTCCGATTATATTAATTATCGTTTTCCTTGCCATTGGAAATCTCTATTTATTTTATTTTTCAGGTGATGATTTTTTGCAGGATTATGACGAAGTGATAGATTATGAAACTCTCGTGGACGAAGTTAATTTTTCTCATGAGTTAACTCAAGATTATACTAGAAATCCTATTTCTGTTGTTGATTTAGATATTAGCAGAGAAGGAAATTTGTTTGTTACGGATTCTTCAGGACATAGAATAATGGTTTTTGATTCTGATTTAAATAATATTAGGAATATTGGTGAGAAATATAGTGAAGATAGTGGTTCAATTATTAGTGGTAGAGTTACTAACGTTGAGGAAATGATGCAATTCCCTGGTTCTTCTGCATTAGCTGGAAATTATATTTATGCGATAGATAGAATGAATAGAAGGATTAATACTTATACACTAAATGGAGATTTTGTCGAATGGAGAAATTTTCCTGAAGAAGTTATTTCTCAAACAGATGTTGGAGAAGCTCCCCATATTGATGGACAGAGAGTTAGTTTGATTGTTTTAAATAATGGTGATTTGCTTCTTCATTCGTTGACAAGTAACAATGTTTATATTCTAGATTTTGAAACTTTAGCCATTAAGAAAACTTTAACTTTTGAGGGTATGAAGGCTTTTGGCGTAGGTAAATCTTTGAAAGGATTTTATGTAATTGATTCCCTAAATAAGAAAGTGTATGAATATAGTGAAGATCTTTCTTTGATTGGGACTATTGACAGTGAGCTCATTAATCCAGTCGATGTTTGTGTTTTGTCAGATAAGTTTGTGATTACCGATGAGGGTGATGATTCCTTAAAATTATTTAATTTAGATTTTAGTTTTATAGAAAAGAAAGAGCTTACAGGAATTTCTCCAGATTTTATTGCTTGTGAAGAAGACGTAGTTTATATTTTTGATGATAGTGAAGGTAGAGTTGTTAAGATTAGTTTAGATAACCTTGAAGTTAAAAAGGAAGTTTCTGTTATTTCTCAATTGAATATTTTGAAGGGTGCTCCTATCTTTATTGCATCAAGTCAGATGAATGGTGATGTTGCGATTGAGGATTCTCAAAATAATTTAATTCTTATTTTGGATGAAGATTTAAATTATAAAAATATTATTGGAATTGGTTTTGGAGATTCCCCTAATAAATTTAAATTCCCTACTGGACTTTCCTATGATAATGATGGAAACCTTTATGTTTTAGATAGGTGGAATACGAAGATTAAGATTTATGATTCCGATTATAATTATATTAGATCAATTGATGATATAGGTTACTCTGGTAATGATATGATTGTGTTAGATAACGGGAATATTATGTATTTGGATGTTGATACTTATACTGTGAAATTTATTGACAGCGATGGAAATTTGGTTGGGGAATTAACTGAAGAGAAAGGGATGATTGCCCCTCATGGGCTTGGTATTTACAAGAGTAATTATATTGTTAGTGACGAAGTTCCTAGAGAATCTGATGGACATTACGATGTTTACTTCAAAGAGTATGACAAGAATTATAATTTTGTGAAATCTCATGTGATGCCAAATCCAACTGTTTTTGAGACTTCTGAAACTTTGTCGATTTATGGGGATATGGTTATTATGCCAGATAATGATGAGAATAATTTGTTCTTTTATGATTTGATTAATGATGAGATTATTGAGAATATTACAGTTTCGCACGCTAGTTTTTTTGGGGCTATAGAGGTAGAGTTGCCAGCAGGTAAGGATTATGTTTTAGTCACTAATCAGATGGATGGTAAATTATTTAAGATTGATATTAATTCTCGGAAGATAGTTGACGAAAAGAGGATTTCACTTTATTATAAAGAATATTAAAGATTATTTTTTATGTTAGGGAATATAACAATTCTATTGAATTTGTTTTTTAATTCTTCAGGTATTATCATTTCTGTTTTTATTAGTTCAGCATTTCCGATTATGAAAACTGGACGATCAAAGTATTTTGTTTCCTTCGTAATTATTTGATTTAGACATTCTTTTTTGCAAGGTTCTATTTTATAATTGTATTCGGAAGTATTGCACTTAGGATATATACATCTCCTTGTTACTGATATTACTGAGTTCCCTAGATAGAGAGTTATGTTGCTGTTTTCAGGGAGGTCTATTCCTTGTGGTGGGACATCTGTTTCGAATCTTTTTATGTTGAGGTCTTTTAAAAAATCAAGAAGTTCCGGATTCGATAATGAGTTATCTTTAAAGTTATCCGGAGATTCCTTAAGACATCCAGTCATTATTTCTGGACCCTTCTTCATTCTTATTAAAACTCTTCCATAATTTATTTTTACTTCGGGGAAAGCCTCTAGAATTTCTAAGAGTCCTAAATCATTAATCGTTACTTCGAATTTTTTATTGATTTCTGAAATGTCTTTTATTAAATGTTTTAAATTATTGATACCCAAGTTAGTTAGTAAAGGAGTTAGGAGAACAAATGTCTTATTTTTTTTAATGCAGAATTCAAAGATTTCTTTTGTCTCGGAAAATGTTGGAATTTTTCTTTCACAAAACTCATTTCCAAAATATATTAAATTGTATTTATCTAAATACTTTAGATTTTGTAATTCTTCTAAAGAGCTTATTTTTATTCCGAATTCCATTAATAATAACAATTGTTCTTACAATCAAATTTGTAATATCGACTGAAAAGTTCCTTGCATTTAGTTTTGTATTCTTCCTTATCTAGATTCATTAGGCTAAGAGTTTTTTTTATTAACTTGGCATCGTTGATTTTCCTTATATGACTATTATTTCTTCCAACAATTTTTAGATTTTTTATTCCAATTTTTTCTAGTTCTTTAATAAAACAGATTCCACAGAATGGATTAAATTTTTTTAGAATTGTTAAAGTATTCTCTTGAATTATCTTTTCATCTTTTTTCGCTTCCTCATTTATGAAATAAATTTTTTGTTTGAAAGGAATATTACAAGTTGTTGTAAAAACTTTATGTTCTGGAATGTGACATCTTGAGCAAAATCCGTCTAGGTTTCTACAGAATTGATTGAGTATCATTACTTCGAATTCTATTTCTGGATTATTTAGGGTAATTGATTTTAACTCTTCAATAGATAAATGTCTTGGGAGAATAATTTTTTTTATCCCGAGATTTTTGTAGAAATTTACCGCATTTGAATTTAGACAGACGTTGATACAACTTAAAATAATTTTATTTTTCGGTGCATTCTCTTTTAAAAATTTTATTATTGATAATTCCGAAACTATAAAATTGTCTACGTAGTCTTTAAATATCATAACTTGTTCTTTGGCTCTTGCTAATTGTCTTGAATTGTAAAATGACTTATTTAATGTAAGAGAAAGTTCTGCGGGTTTTTTTGCCAAATTATTTATTCTATTTATTTCTTTTATTTGTTCTAAGTTCTCAAAGTTTGCTCCTCTTTCAAATCGTTCATTAACAGAATCCCACTTATTATTTTCATTTTCACCTTCAGTTAAATTATTTACACCTAGATAAATTTCTTCAATTCCTAATTTATTATATTCCGCTATATCTTCTATCAAACTCGCGGGCGCTACTATTTTCATTTTTGTTTATAGTTAAAATTATTTATCATCAGTATTTGAGATATTAAATCTACATAATTTAGACCTTCTTTCGTTATTTCTATTTTGTTATTTTCAATAATTATTATATTTTTGTTTTGCAAATAATTTAGGCTATCCGAAAAACGGAGCTTATATTTTTCTTCGATTTCAAAATTTAATAATCTTGATTTTAAAGATATTTTATGAAGTTCATCTTGTTCACCTTGTAGTTCGAATTTTTTGTAGTTGTCTTTTGTCATGTTTGCAAAATATGTTTTGCCTACAAATGAGAATGTGTTAATACCAATCCCTAAAATGTTTCCTTGATTTAGAAAATTTATTTGATATTCAAATTTTGGTTTTCCTATTTTATGGAAATCTTCTGCTGTATATTGTCGGTATCCGTTGCTATCTAAAATTAGCCTTCCCTTTTTATTTAGCCAATCAAGTTTTTTTGAGTATTCAATAAAAAATAATTCATCACTTTCAAGAATTCTTTTGCTGTTGTGCAGTGGCTGGTATGTTACATTGTCAGGGTTTAATGAAAGCATGGTTTCCATTTCGGATTCGTATGAGTCCATATCATCCAGATAGACACCATAAATTATGTCTATACTTTTTGTGAAAGTATAATTTTTTAATGAGTTAAAAAAGGAAGTCATTTCTTCTATTGTCGAGGGTCTGCCAAACTCTTGGAGAATTTTATCGTTGAAACATTGGACTCCAATGCTTAATCTTGTAATGTAGTTTTGTAAGTAATCAAAAAATTTTTTATCAAAATTTGATGGGAAAGTTTCCATTGTTATTTCTTTGATGTTCTCTTTTGGAAGATACGAAAATAGTTTATCGAATATTTTTTGGAAATTTTCTTTCCCTATTGTTGTTGGCGTTCCACCTCCGATGTAAATGTATCTGATGTTATTCGTAATTAGGACTTCCTTAAATTTTTCAATTTCCTTAAGCATAAAATCAATGTAACTCTTTATATGTTGATTTGGATATTTTTGAATCCCGCAGAACTTGCATCGCGAATTACAGAATGGGAAATGGAGATAGAGCCCAAATTCTTTTTCAACTGGAGAATTTTTTATTTTTTCTATTAATTCTTCGAAAGAACTTGGAGTTTTCCATTGGTCAAGTGTTGGGTATTGCATAAAAAAATCTGAATGTCTAAAATAGATAGGGATGTAATCTGCCTGGTTTTTTGTTTCTGGAAGCATGTAAGTTAAATTTTTTTGGAGATTGGAAAAGTATTTATCCTTCAGAGATTCTCCTCGGAATTTTGTTAGAGGGTCTTTAGTAATTTCGTCTTTCACCTTTATCCCTCCAAGACACCTTTCTTTTATTTTACAACTTTGACATATATCATCCGATAATGGTTCTGAAGCATTTTCTTTCGCCTTGGAAATTATTTCTTTGAATTCAAGAGGGGAAGTTCCTAAGATATTTCCTAAGACTACTGAAGAATAACTGTTTAATTTTATGTCGCCGTTTTCGTTTATGTAAATGAAGTTATTGCCATCGTCGTTTTGTCCACCATCGCAGTATTCCAAAGCTTTTCTTGAGACAAGACAAAGTGGAAATGCGTTCGCAATTTTTATTGGATTTCTAATTTTGTTCTCTTTAGAATTCCATATTACTATTTTTTCAGATAGTTTTAGAAGATCTAAAAGATAATCTTTCTCTTCGCTATTTATGTCCCTTAAAAAGAAAAAATCTTCTAAAGGAATTTCCCTTATGTCTTCAAATATTTTTTCTAATGGAAGATTTTTTTGGAAGACCATACATACCATAAATTTGATTTTAGGATTTTCATTAATTCGTCTTGTTAGTGATTCCTTATATTCCAATATTTGGTCTGCGTTTTGAAAAGAGAGGAGACAGTAATCAATAAATTGAGATATTTCGTCGAATCTTTTTATTCGTTGGATTGAAATATTTGCTATGACTTTTAAGTTTGCAATTTTTATTTTTCTTAAGAATTCTAAAATGTCTGGATGTTCGAAGATATCTCCACCAGTTAGTCTTAATGTATCAATATCATTTTCTTTTGCTATAGCAATTATATTATCTAAAGATTTTTCTGAAAGAAATGTCGGAGCGAGTTTGCTTTTGTAACAGTAAGAACAGCCAATGCTACAGACATTTGTGATACTGACTTGGAGCTCTTTTAGTTGCATGATTTTAAATGTTTCTGTACGGATTTAAAGATTGTTGTAGTCAAGTGGTTGGACGTTAATTTAGGAAACTTTAAAAGTAATTTATTCCTATAGAACTTATGTTATTTAGAAGAGGCAATATAGGGAAAGGTCTTTTTTTCTTTTTAATAATTATATTTTTGGCAGTTGGAGTTACGGCAGTGACAATTAATGTTTGGACTTATGTTGAGAGAGGCACTAAGAATCCTGAAGCTCCTATAGAAAGACAAGAATGGGTAACTGATGACTATGCTCTTATAAATGAATTTGAAGATTGTGATTATTCCGAAGGAGAGTATGCTGTAGGATTTAAATTAGTTAGAAAGGATGGAGCAGAGAGTGTAAATGCTCAGATAATTTGTGAAAACCAAGGAACCAATATTACTTTTACCCCTAACAACGCTTTTTCTAATGCAGTTAATAGGACATGTACCTCAGGTCCAGATGTTATGCAGAATATTGCCGTGGCTAGTTTTGCAAATAATCTTTCAGGAGATGGATATAGTTGTACTGGAAGTACTGGATGTAGTGGAATGACAAATTGTGGATATGAAGCAGGTTTTCCGAAGGTTTGTACAAGTTTTGCAGATAGTACTACCTGTGAGGATACTGATGGTGATTGTCAATGGCGGTCTGCGGCAACGGGTTATTGTGGTGGTCTTGCTTATTGTAACGGTGCTTACGATAATGAAGGAGATTGTAACGGAGATTCAAATTGTACGTGGGTAGATGCTATTCCTTCAGGATGTGAAGCAGATGATGAAATGACTTATGATCCTAACTGTCCTTCAAAAAATTCGGAAGGTAGTTGTTTAAGTTATCAAGGATGTTCGTGGGGTGTTACTAATTGTAATTCTTATGATAAAAATAAAGGAACTTGCGATTCTAAAGATGGGTGTAGTTGGGACGGGTATATAAATTGTACTACTTACGACAAGACTGACTGTTTAACTCATAGTGGTGATTTGGGGAGTTGTTCTTGGATTCCGATGGGGGCGACAGATTCAGAATTTGGGCTAGGACAGATATGTCCAGCTAGTGATCCAATTATGGTAGGGGTTGCAGGTTATAATGGTGAAGGAACTGAATATTGTAGAGGAGAAGAAATTTCTGCAGGAGTGACTTACTCTAGTTTATACAATGAACAAGTTGCAGGGATTCTTCCGAAGTGTGCACGAGCAGATAATCCTAATTGTAATTATAGATTTGCAGGGGAAGGTTGTTTCTGGTATTTTGCGGGTGCAGATGGGGGTTGTCCAGATAATCATTATATCTCCGGTGTTAGAGGTTTTGTCGGAGATGATAGTATTGTCGTTGGAAGAGATATTTATATTCAGTCTTATTGTTGTTCTATAGGAGCAATTGATCACTCTTTAGAAGTTCCTGGAGGAGGAGATGAAGATTGCGATGGTTTAATCAATGAAGGTTATTTCGCTCCAGATTCTATAAGTGCTCATCTTGAAGATAATATTTGTGTTAATATTCCTTGTTCTATTCCAGGAATTGTTAAATCTAATTCTATTTATTGCCAATCCGAAGGAGCTTATTATTTTGATGGTAATTCTTCAGGAGGGGTAACCGGGACAGTCTATCCAGATTTTCCTAGATTTTTATTTACTGTTGATTATGATTTAGATAAAGATTCTTGTATCTGTAAGTTCGGTGAAGGTAATTGGTCTGATGATATTGATGGGTGGGCGCCTACTTTGACAAGCGGTCCAGGAACTTGTTGTGAGTCTGGTACGAATACTGCTGATGAAAAAGAGTTTTCTATTACTGGTAATTGGGATGGTTCCATCTCATGTTGTAATAATCGTGTAGATGTAAGTGGAGATAGGACTGTTTCCATTGGAGGACGTTGTCTTCAGACAAAAGCTTATTGGACAGATATGCAAGGTAACGCGTTAGGGTCTACAGATTTAGGGGATAGCGTTCAGATAAGAGTAGATAATGTAGAGCTTGATGTAGGAACTGAAGTCGTCTTTGAGATTTGGGAGGATGATGTAGAATGTATTTTTGGTTTGCCATTTGGGTGTGGAGATGATATGATTCGGGCTGCTATTACAGGTACCGTTGATAATAATCATAATTTAATTGCGGTTTGGACAAATGATGCGGATGATATGGATTTGACAAATGATTATGGAGAATTTTATTTTAAAGTTAAGTATGATGATATTGGTGATTTGGTTACTGATGAGGAATATAAAGAAAGTAGTAATCAATTAGAAGTTAATCAAGATTATAACAATGCCCCAATATCGGTTAACATACTCTCACCAGCATGCGGAGATTATTTTAATGCAAGTTCAGACACAATTGATATCGAGATTAATGCTCAAGACGAAGACGATATCATCGAAGGACATCTAAGTATCAACGACTTAGAGATTGGAACTTTTAAAAATGGAAATACAATAATAGGCAATATTTTCTCTAAAGGTGGTAATTATAAAATTGTCGCCGAGGCTGTTAATAGTCGAGGACAAAATAAAAGAGCAATTTCAAATATAATGATAATTGACACAACGACAGACGGAGAATACGTTGCAGCATGCATCATCAAACCTGAAGACTACAGCGACATCCCATTAAGTTCTGTAGAATTTGACGCTTCAACAAGTAAAGGTATTCAATACGATTTTACCACAGGAACTACAACAGAACTTAGTTTAAGCAAATTAAATTTTGATTGGTATTTCAGCGACAGAAGCGATCGTAATATGGATGGAAATAATGAAATGTCATACAAGTTTTGGAAGAACTTTGGGAATGTAGGGAGTAATTGGGCAACATTAAAAGTATCTATTATTTAAAATTAAATACAAGAGTAGATTTATAAATTCTGCTCACAAAACAAAACTATGAAAAAAAGAGGACTATCACCTATAATTGCGAGTGTGTTTATGATTTTACTAGTACTAGTTTTATCAGCTTTAATATTCTTATGGGCACGAGGTTTCATCAGTGAACAAATCGAAAAATTTGGACAACCTATCAACAGCCTATGTAATCGAGTTGATTTTGAAGTTCAACTAGTCTCTGGAGACGTTAGCGAACACGCATTAGAAATCGTTAATCGAGGAGATATAAATATTTTCCACTTAGACATTAAAATGATTGAAAAAGGTAATTCCGAAGTAAGTAGATTTCAATTCAAGATTGACGCAGGACAATCCATAAAAGGAGATTTAAATTTAAGGATGGAAAATGGAATTCTCCCAGATAAGATTGAAATTTATCCTGCACTTTTAGGAAGTGTAAAAGGGAAACATTCAAATAAGGTTTTCACTTGCAAAGACACAAGTAAGACTATTCAAATGTAATCAAATTGATTACTAACAATAAACATTATTGAAAGGAGGTTGAAAAATATATGAATAACAAAAATAAAAAAGGTATCAGTGCTGTAGTTGCTACAGTTTTAATAATCTTGATTACTGTCGCTGCAATAACAATTGTTTGGGCAGCTATCATTCCAATGATTAATAATCAACTCGACCAAGGAACTCTTTGTTTAGATGCAGTTTCACAACTATCCCTTATGGATGCAGGTTATACTTGTGTAGATGGAAACGAGCTTTCCTTACAGATTAAAAAAGGAGCTACGAATTTCGAATTAGCAGATATACAGGTTTTAATCTCTTCAGGAGGAAATGTTGAATCATTTAGCTTATTAAATGATACTACTACTCTAGTACCAGCATCTATCACTCTAGCTCATCTTCCAGATGCTAACGAGGAAAAAGTATACCGTATAAATGTTGCAGATATTATCGCAGGAGGAACAATAGATAGTGTTAAGATTGCACCTGTAGTAAAGGTTGGAAACACTCAAGAAATTTGTAGTGTCTCTTCAAGTAAAACATTATTAGCATGTTAGTTTAATTTATCTTTCGGCTCTACGGAGCCGTTTAATTTTTTTCAATTTTTTATCAAGAGGTAAATATATAAAGAAGTTTTTTATTTAATTACTATGAGACAACTAGGTGATAAACGTGGACAGATTTGGGTCGAGACAGTAATTTATACATTAATTGGTCTTGCAATAATTGGATTAGTATTAGCAGCTGCAAAACCGAAAATCGACGCAATGCAAGACGAAATTATTATCGAACAATCAATTGAAGCACTTGGAAATATCAATGATAAAATTTATGAAGTTCAAAGAGCCACAGGAAATCGTCGAGGAGTTGAGTTAACAATAGGAAAAGGGAAATTCATTATCGATATGGCAGGAGACAAGATTTCTTGGGTAATTGAATCAAGTTTTGAATATAGTGAAAAAGATGTCGCTGTATCACTAGGAAGTCTAGAAGTTTTAACCAAAGAATCTACACCTTGGGAAGTTACACTCGAAGAAGATTACTCAATAGATATTCAGTTTGAAGGTCAGACAAACGGGATAAAAGAACTCACCCCTGCATCTACCCCTTATGAATTAATCATCGAAAACAAGGGCATCGACGCCACAGGAAACATTGTTATTGATTTAAGCGTAGCTTAATCTAGAAATCATTTATTATTACATCAAAAATATTTATTTAAGAACATTAATAAATGAAAGTTTCTTTATTCCCCTATGATATATAAAACCTCCGAGGTGATACTTAGATTAGAGGCAGCAAAATATTTGCTTGCTTATTCGTTAAGCATACAATAATCGCTTGAGGAAAATCTAAAAGTTCAGATGGATACTATTAAAATAAACCCCAACCCCTTAGTACCTACAATTCCACAATTCGAAGATAAAACTAAAATTGATGTACGTTACATGGTAATCGCACCTTATGTTTCAATCCACATCTATTATGACATAAAAACTGGGGAAGTTATCTATGACGTAGAAGAACCAATCCTCAGCGAGGAAGAAAAAAAGAATTTTAATAGAATTGAACAAGCAATGAGAGAACTTGTCAATCTAAATATTTTAGAAGGAGAAAAAACAACGGAAAACCTCCTTGATTATTTCAGCAAAACAGCCCAACTTATTATTTCAGAATTAGGATTAGCCGTCGAAGAAGATTCATTCAAAAAAATATTTTACTATCTTTATAGAAATTTCGTTGGATTAAATGAAATTGAACCAATGACAAAAGACTATTTTATTGAAGATATCGAATGCAACGGAATGGGCGAATCAATTTACATTGTCCATCGAGTCTTTCGAAATATTAAAACCAATGTAAAATTTAACGATATGGACAAACTATCAAATTTTGTAGAAAAGTTAGCACAGAAAACCGGACGTTATATTTCCTACGCTTCCCCGATGTTAGATGGTAGCCTGCCCGATGGGTCAAGAGTTAACGCAACATATACAAAAGACATTAGTTCAAAAGGTCCAACATTTACAATAAGAAAATTCACTAAAACTCCATGGACACCCATCCAATTAATGGGTCTTCATGAACTCAGTCCTGAAATGCTCGCTTACTTTTGGATAATACTACAATACCAATCAAACATTATGATCGTCGGAGGAACCGCTTCAGGTAAAACAACATTATTGAACGCTCTCGCATTTTTCATTCCCCAAGAAAACAGAATTGTTTCAATCGAAGACACTCGTGAGTTAAACTTGCCAAAAGAAAACTGGTTACCCTCCGTCGTTAGAACAGGAGTTTCAAACCAAGGTGTTGGAGACATTGATATGTTCAGCTTACTTAAGGGCTCCTTTAGACAGAATCCAGACTATGTAATCGTAGGTGAAATAAGAGGAGTAGAGGCATCAGTTTTATTTCAAGGTATGGCATCAGGTCACGCTTCAATATCCACCATGCACGCAGATTCAGTTGATTCAATCATCAGAAGACTAGAAACTCCTCCAATCAACCTTAGCCCAATGCTAATTAACAGCCTCGATGTCATAGCAATTATGACACACGCTATCGTAAACGGCCATGAAACAAGAAGACTTAGAGAAATTGTTGAAATCGTTAAAGTAGACAAAGATGGAAACGCTTCAACAAATACTCCTGCTAACTGGAATCCTTCAGATGATCAATTTTACTTTAAAAGAGATACTAAAATGTTCGAAAAAATTTCACTAAAATATGGTCTTTCCAACGAGACACTACAAAAAGAATTTGTAACTCGGACTAAACTACTCTATACTCTTTTCCAAAACAAAGTCATTGGATATGAAGAAGTTCAAAGAGTCATTAATGATTACCAAAAAAATCCTCAAGCCACATTAAAAAAATACGGAGTTGCATAAGATTATAAATAAAAAGCTATTTTACAAAAATTATGATTAATATAGAATTCATCGAGCAATTAATAGACACTATGGACTCTGCAGTTTTGAAACTAGAACAAGCCATAAAAAAAGGAAAATTCGATTATGCAAATAAACTTCGTACTTTTATTTTTGACTTACACATCCAAATTGATAAGACGATAAAAAACCAAAATGTTTGAAGATTTTAAAAAAAATATTGAGCAAGAGAAAAAGATAATCGCAGATATGTATTCAATCCAAGTTAATATGCAAAACGATGCAACTAATCAACAATTTTATCTTTCGAATTTAAACACACTCTCACAACAATTGATTCTGCTGAACAAAACAGTTCCTGAATTTTTAAAAGAATGGTCGCCGATTAAAAAACTTGTTGAAGAACCTAAAAAAACAGGGGGAACTTCAGCAATCAAAAGGGAGGGAAATAAGCTATCAAATGTACCTAAATCTTCTGTAGTTAAAATGAGTTACACCTCTCCTTCCACGAAAGAGAAAAGATTTATTACAGTTGGTAAAACAGATAAAAAAGAATTCCTTGAAAAACTAAAACTATCAGAAAAAAGTTTATCTACTCTAAAAAAAGAAAACAAGAAAGAAATTAAAGATAGGGTAATCAATAAGCCAAGCATCTATGCAAAAATGTCTAATAAGTTTTTTTTAAAACATACTGAAAAACTCGTTCCAAAATTTAATAGTCTTAATCAAGACTTAAAAAAAGCAAACATAAGATTCATGTTATCCACCTACTTATCTATGGCACTGATGTCAATAGTTCTTTCCCTCGTCATAGGTATTTTGATTTTTGGAGTCATAATTATTATTGATTTAAAAAACTGGATTTGTATTCTAATTCCTATAGGTTTAGCTAGTCTAACAGCGACAGGATTTTATCTGTATCCTTCAAATGAAGCTAGTTCAGTCCAAAAGAAAATTTCTCAAGAACTACCTTTTGCGGCAATTCATATGGCTGCAATTGCCGGCTCAAATATTGAACCTACCAAAATTTTCAAAATTATTGCAGCATCAAAGGAATATACATATATAGGAAAAGAAATGAAAAAAATAATCGCACAGGTAGATATTTATGGATATGATTTAGTGACTGCCTTAAAAAATGTTGCAGGACAAACTTCAAACAAAAAACTTGCAGAATTATTCTCTGGATTCGCTACGAATATTTCTACAGGTGGAGAGTTAAAAAATTATATTGAAAAAAAAGCAGAGAATTATTTATTAGATTATCGACTAGAACGAGAAGAATATTCGGAACTGGCAGGCACATTTATGGATATTTATATTTCTATTTTAATTGCCGCACCACTAGTTCTAATGATGATGTTTATCGTTATGAATGTTGCAGGGTTAGGAATGGGAGGTCTCTCAATTACAAGCTTACTTTTCCTAAGTGTCATAGGAATCATAATTGTTAATATCATCTTTCTTACAGTATTAAATGCTAATCAACCTAACGTATAATGAAACTTGAAAAAATGCATTGGATGGGAATTGGAATCGGAATAGCAATGGCTATAATTTCTATAGGAATATTTAATGGTAACAAATTATTGTATTTTCTCCTTATCATCTCCTTAGTAATTGGAGCACTACCTTTTATGATAAGTCTTAATTTAGGTCAGAACCTAAAAAAAGAAAAAGAAGAAAAATTCCTGGAGTTCTCGCGAGATCTAGTCGAGAATGTAAAGTCAGGAACACCAATTAGTAAGAGTATTATTAATTTAAAAAACAGAAATTATAGCGCCCTTAATCCGCATATTCAAAAATTAGCTAATCAATTAACTTTAGGAATTACATTAACACAAGCCTTAGGAACTTTTGCAAACGACATTAATAGTAAAGTTATTACTCGAGCAGTAGGTCTTATCTCCGAAGCTGAACGAGCTGGAGGAAAGATAGAATCCATTCTAGAATCCGTAGCCAAATCTATTAACCAAATCGAGAACTTAAAAAAAGAACGAAAAGCCGCAATTTCAAATTTAATAACTCAAGGTTATATTATCTTTATGGTTTTTATTATAATCATGTTAGTCTTAGAATTTAAAATTTTACCATTGGTATCAGACCTATCAAGTGGAGAAGGATTAAATATTGAAATTAATAAAGTAAATCCTGATGAATTTAGTATGCCCTTATTCGTTATGATATTAGTACAATCATTTTTTGCAGGACTCGTAATTGGAAAAATTTCTGAAGGAAGTATTAAAAATGGAATTAAACATTCGTTTATCTTACTCACAATAACATTATTAATAACGACCGGAGCGAAGGCATTATTTGCTTAGGTAATTTTATAAATATGATTGCAATCAAAATGCTATGACAAAAAAATCAAAGTTCGGAAAAATTGGTGCTGCACATCTTGAGATGATAATTTCATTTATATTTTTTATGGGATTCATATTCTTTTTATTTACAACAATCCAACCATATGACACAACAACATTATCTAGTTCAGTAGTCGCAGGACTTTATGATTCATTCGAAGAAACAATACACACTAATTTAACAAATATTTTCTTAAGAGCTAATTACAATGGAAGCTCTTGCTTTTACATTCAATTCCCCGACAAATTTTTTAAATATAATTTTACAAACAGTCTTGTCAGAGATATTAATGATACCGAAATAATCTCAGAGTTCCAAGGTAACAATTTGAATATAAACTCTACTGGAGTTTTTTACAAAGTTTCCATTTCCCCTGAATTCAACACCAGCTCCTTAGGAGGATGCGACCTATTAACCAATTACTCCTTAGGAAGTCTAATAGAACGTAGAGTAAGTTCTTATAATTCTCTAACAGAAATGTCAGACAAATATACAAACGATTACGAAGGTTTAAAACAAGATTTAAATGTCCCTGAAGTTTTTGACCTTGGAATTATCTGCCATGAATTACCGGAACTTAATATGGAACGTCTTATTCCTCGATTAGTAGATGTAGTATCTCGAGATTATGTCCTCGAAGTCTTAAAAGATAATGGAGAAGTTATAAATACCAGATTTACAATAAAAGTATGGTAATAGATAGGATATTAAAAGCAAAGCTAGATTTTAAAAATGATAAAAAATAAAAGAGGTTGGATTAGAATTTTAGAAGCAACAATTGCAATCTTAATGGTAAGCGGAATTTTAATTGTTGTTTACTCAAGACATATCGACAAAAACACAGGTCCCGAAGATTATATTTATAGTTTACAGAGACAGATATTAAACGATATTTCTTCGAGAAATGATTTAAGAAGTTACGCACTAACAGAAAACATTAGTGTCTTAGATGATTATGTCTACGGAAAAGTTCCGACAACATTAAATTATTCGCTAAAAATTTGTAATTTCACAAACCCCCCGACACCATGTAAACTAGATGCTACAGAATTTATTGCTACAAGAGATAACAATATTTATGCCGAAGAAATTATTATCTCAGCAGATTTTAAAACCTATGATCCTAAAAAAGTAAGATTATTTATTTGGGAAAATATTTAATATTTTCATTAAAATTTCTTCATAAAATCTACTTCATTCGTAAGGTTTATTAGTTTAGTATTAGTTTTTATTCTATGCCATTTGATGTCATTATTGGAAGAAACGAAAGTGATAAGGAACTTTTCGGAAAAAGAGGGTTAGCCTACTTAGGAAAAACTTACGTGACGATGGGAAACTATACCTCCCTCTCCAATCCAATATATATGGACATCGCCAGAAGCCATGTTATTTTAATCTCTGGAAAAAGAGGTTCGGGAAAATCATATTCACTAGGAGCAATAGCCGAAGCTCTCTCAACTCTTAACACCGAAGAATCAAGAAATATTGCTCCTCTAATTTTTGATACCATGGGAATTTTCTGGACAATGAAATATAAAAATGAAAAAGATCAAGAACTCCTTAACGAATGGGATCTAGAAGCAAGAAACATTCCCTTAAAAGTATTCGCCCCCTTTGGTTATTATCAGGAATATCGAGAAAAAGGAATAGAAGTCGACGCTGAATTTGCTATTAAAATAAGTGAACTTGATCCGATGGATTGGGTAACACTCTTTGAACTAAATTTCACAGACCCCATAGCAGTTGTCATCGAATCAGTAATCGGAGAATTAAAAGAAACTAAAAAAAGTTTTAGTTTTAAAGATATCTATACTTTAATCGAACAAGCTGAAAACGTCGAACAAGAAATTAAAAATTCTGCGATAGCTCTTTTCGACGCTGCTAAAACTTGGAAAGTTTTCGACGAAACCAAGGGAACATCAGTTCAGAATTTAGTTTCAGCAGGACAAACAACAGTAATTGATTTATCGATGTACGCTTCAATAGGAACTTTTAATGTTCGAGCTCTGATTATAGGTTTAGTTTCAAAAAAAATCTTCAATGAAAGAATGATGGCAAGAAAGAACGAAGAAATTCAAGCAATCCAACAAGGAATCAATTATTCGAAATATAATGTAGTTAGAAAAATGCCCTTAGTTTGGATTCTTATCGACGAAGCTCACGAATTTTTGCCAAGAGAAGGGAAAACCCCTGCAACAGATGCGTTAATCCAACTACTAAGAGAAGGACGACAGCCAGGACTTTCAGTCATCATGGCGACACAACAGCCAGGGAAAATCCACACTGACGCAATGTCCCAATCAGATATAGTTATTTCACATCGAGTCACAGCTAAATTAGATGTTGAAGCCCTTAACGACATTACTCAAAGCTATCTTTACGAAAACATTTCATCTAAACTAAACAATCTCCCCAGACTGAAAGGCTCTGCAATAGTTTTAGATGACAACTCTGAAAGAATTTATCCTATGAGAATCCGACCAAGATTCACTTGGCACGGTGGAGAAGCTCCCACCGCAATTAAAAAAATAAACGAAGAATTATAAAAATTCAATATTTATTCCAAACAAAAGTCGTAATAAAAACAAACGTTAAAATTAATGCAATCTGTCTATCAAAAAAATAGCAAACTACCATAGCAAATAAAAGAATCCAAAGAAGAACTGGGAAATACGGAACATTTGTATAAATTTCTTTTTCATCACTCGTAATTCTCGCAAGCAAAAAACCAAGAGGAATTGCAAACAAGAGTAATAAATATTCTATCATAATCTTTTTAATCACTAGAGATTATTAAATGTTATGAAATTCATAGATATTCACGCACATCTAGAAAGTTCTCAATTCAAAAGAGATTTGAAAAAAATTATCGAACAGGCAAAAAAAGTAGGAGTCGTAACAATAATCAACTCCGGTGTAAATCCTGAGACGAATCGGGAAACATTAAAACTCTCAAAAGAATACAGCATTATCAAATGTAGCTTTGGAATCTATCCAATCGACGCTATAGTGAAAGAAATTGAATCCAGCGAAAAAGATTTCCTTAGAAAAATTAAACCTTTTGATGTCGACGAGGAACTCAACTGGATTGAAGAACACAAAAACGATTGTGTTGCAATTGGCGAAGTCGGGCTTGATTACAACAGTCCCGAGTTTACAAAACATAAAGAAAAGCAAATTAAAGTTTTTGAAAAGGCCATCACCCTAGCGAAAAAAATTAACAAGCCATTAATTATCCATTCCAGAAAAGCAGAACTCGACGCTATAACTATTTTAGAAAAACACCAATGTAAGAAAGTTGTTATGCATTGCTTTAGCGGGAAAAAAAGCTTGATTAAAAGATGTGTAGAAAATGGATGGTTTCTTTCAGTTCCTCCAGTAATTACCCGATTAGAACATTTCAAAATGCTAGTTGAAATTGTTCCACTCAAACAACTTTTAACCGAAACCGATGCACCATACTTATCTCCCGTCGCTGGAACAAGAAACGAACCCGCAAATATTCCAATCACAATAAAAGAAATTGCAAAAATAAAAAATATCGACGAAGAAAAAATAGCAGAACAAATTTTTAGTAATACAAAAGATTTGTTTAACCTATAAAATGGAATGGTATATAATCACCTAATTCAAAAAATTATTTCGCAACCCATCCAACTTTCTTATCTAACAAATCCTTAAGTTGTGGCCATTTTTCCTCAAGAGTCGATTCCTTTACCTGATAAATAACTCCTATAGGAATCTTTCCATCTTTAGAATTATAATCAAACTCACTCGCCAACTTTTCTGCAACTTTCTTATCCTCATTATCCTTCACCTTATACATCTGAGAATCCCTATTATTCGAATCTAAATTAAATGCCAAACAATCCTGAATAACCTCCACAAACGAGAATCCCTTATGATTAACAGCCTTAGTAAAAACCTCAACCATATGAGGAATATCCCTAGCAGAAGTCCTTGCAATAAATGTTGCCCCACTTGCTAACGCAACTTTCAAAGGATTCATAGGTTTATCAAAAACACCCAAAGGACTAGCCTTAGAAACATAACCTTGTTGAGACGTAGGGGTTGGTTGCCCTGTCGTCAACGAAAAAGATTGATTATCATGAAGAATCAAAGTCATATCAGAATTATATTTAAACGCATGAATAAAATGAGAAATCCCTTCCGCATAAACTGCTCCATCTCCAGCGAACGCTAAAACCTTCAGATTAGGATTTCCGAGTTTTATCCCAATTGCAGTAGGAATAGCCCGCCCATGAAGACAATAAATTCCTGAAAGATTAAGATAATCAAAAATTTTAGAATTACATCCAATATCTGTAGTAATTACGAAATCTTCTTGTTTAAACTTTTTAGAATCAATAAATTTCGAAATCGTCTGCTTTACACTTTCAAGTACCATATGATTCGGACAACCAGGACACCAGGTATTTTCCGACGACGTTTTCAATTTATCTTTTGTATTCATAACAACCCCTCAATCTTTTTCTTTAATTCATCCGAACAAAAAGGTCGCCCATCATATTTCAAAATTCTGTTTTCAATTTTAATCCCAGTCTTCTCACGAATAAGTCGTCCAAGCTGTCCCGTAACATTACACTCAACCAAAATTATCTTATCAGCCTTATCCATTTCCCTTTTAATTTGCGAAGACAAAGGTTTCATATACAGAACCTGAAGAAACTTAGCATCGAAGTCTTTTATCGAATCTTTAATCGCACCAGAAGTTGAACCCCATCCAATAACCAAATTCTTTGAACTCTTCTTCCCATGAACTTTAATCATCTCAAAATTCTCTTCAATAAATTTCTTAGCTCGTTTATACTTCTCAACCCTCGCATTAGCATTTTTTTCCGTCAAAACACCCGATTCCGTCGAGTTCCCAAACTCATCAATCTCATAAGAAGACGCTTTTACTATCTCCTTCCCAGGAATTTTTCTCATAACTTGGAATTTAGAAACTTCAGAAAGAACCTCAACCGAAGAAAATTCCGATTCAGCAAGATGCTTATCACTAAGAACAATTGATAAAGTTCGAAATTTTTCCGCAAGATAAAGCGCTTCAAAAGTTTTTTCAATAGTCTCAATAGGATTACCTGGTGCAATAACAACCCGCGGAAACTCTCCATGTCCAGCTCGAAGTGCTATGTCCAAATCCGATTGAGAAGTATAAGTTGGAACCCCCGTCCCTGGCCCTGGTCGAGAAGCGAGATAAACAGTCAAAGGAATTTCAGATATCCCCTGAAAAGACAAAGCCTCACCCATTAAATCGAATCCTCCTCCAGACGTTCCAGTCATAACCTTAGCCCCAGAAAAAGAAGCCCCAAGTGCCATATTCGCTGCCGCGATTTCATTTTCGGATTGAAAAACCATCAACTTATTTTCAACTTGATTTTCCGCAAGTTCGTTCATCGTATTCGTAGCTGGAGTCATCGGATATGAAATATATAAATCCAATCCAGCATTCCTTGCACCAATAGCAACCGCCTCACTCCCAGATAAAATAGAAGGCTTACTATTAAGTTTCTTTAAATTGTAAATACTTTCTTGAAAATCGAACCCTTTCCTAGCCGAAACAATAGCCTCATTATATTTCTTAAATTGAGACTTTATCTCATTCTCTAATTCCGACAAAGGAACACCAAGAACTTTTACCAATACTCCAGCAAGAGCAACATTCAAATTTCGTCCTTCATCCTTAAATTGATCTGCAGAAACCATAACTCCATTTTTTCGCAGGGATTGCTTATGAATTTTTATCGTCAACTCATCGAGGGCAACTAAAACATCTGCAGTAACATCATGACTTTCTATTAAACTATCCGAAATAGAAATTACATTAAAATTATGTCCTCCCCGAACTAACGACTGATAATCCCTATAATTAAAAGTAAAATAACCATAATTTGCAAGAACATTTGAAACTATCTCCGAAACTTTATTTATACCCTGACCAGCTTTTCCACCGATGACAATATTCAATCTCATAAAATATCAAAGAAGGGAAGTTATTTAAAGCTTTGTTCAGAATTGACACTATGGAAAAAATTGTAACAATCGGAGGAGGAACAGGTCAATTCCAAATTTTAAAAGGACTTCGAAATTACGAATGTGAAATCACAGCAATAACAAATGTCTCAGATAATGGGGGCTCCTCAGGAAGATTAATCGACGAATACGGGATTTTACCTCCCGGAGATATAAGACAATGCCTCGTAGCCTTAGTAAATAAAGAAGATGAAAAAACACTAAGAGAATTATTTAATTATCGATTAAAAGACGGACACAGCATGGGGAATTTAATAATTACCGCACTAGCAGATATTCAAGGAGACTTCCTTTTAGGTGTTAAAGAAACAGGAAAATTACTAAACATTTCTGGAAAAGTCCTACCCGTCTCAAACAACAAATTCAAAATATATGCTGAAACAATCGATGGAAAAATCTTAGATGGAGAAGAAGAAGTTTCTTACTCTAAAGAGAATCTAGGAATAAAACGACTCTTTGCAAAAGAAAAAGTTTTCCTATTAAAAGAAGCTGGTGAAGCAATAAGAAACGCAGACAAAATTGTAATCTGTGCAGGAGGTCTATACGGAAGTATTTTACCTAACTTTTTAGTTAATGGAATATTGGAAGCATTAAAAGAATCCTCAGCTAAAAAAATCTATGTATGCAATTTATTTACCAAACAAGGTACTGAAAAATTTAAAGCAAGCGATTTTGTAAGAGAAATCGAAAAATATTCCAAAATAAAAATAGATAAAATAATCGTAAACTCACGAACCCCCTCACAAGAAGTTTTAAACAAATACTCCCAAGAAGAATCTTCATTTGTCGAGGATGATTTAAAAGAAGATTCCAGAATTATCAGAGGAGATTATGTTGCTGAATATCCTCTTGAAAGAAGAACAATCTTCAGGCACGTTCCTGAAAAAATCGCACAAGCAATCCTAGAAATTTAATCTTAAATAAATAACATTTACCCTCTTGATTTCAACCTTACCTTAGAAAATATATAATCTCATGACCCCTTATTTGCATTAATTACGTCTTTAATTTTTCCTACCGAATCTGGATTAATAAGTGTCATTAGCCCTTGAGGTTCTTCATCAATTAATAATGCTTTTAAAATTCGTCTCATGATTTTTCCAGATCTTGTTTTAGGTAAATCTTCGATAAAAAATATTTTTCCAGGTCTTGCAGTTGGACCAATTTTCATATCAACATATTCTTTCAATTTCTTTTCAATTTTTTTCGATCCATTTCCCTTTTTCAATACAACAAAAGCTATAGGTACCTGTCCTTTAATTTTATGAGGCATTGGAACTACTGCACAATCTCCAACTAACTTATTGTCGTGAATTGCATTTTCTAATTCCGCAGTTGTAAGTCGATGACCCGCAACTTTCATAACATCGTCAGTTCTTCCAGTAATTCTAATTAATCCATTTTGAAGATATGCCCCATCACTTGTATCATACATCTTTTTGAATTTTTTCCAATAAGTTTCTACATATTTTTCATGATTATTATATACTCCATGTAACATACCTGGCGCGAACGGACTTTTCTGTGCTAAAAATCCTTGTCGTCCCTTTGGCATTGGTTTTCCTTTATTGTCAACGATAACATGTTCTGTTCCCGGGAAACTTTTTCCGGATACTGTTGGAACGAACGGTCCTATTCCAGGCAACACATTAATGAGTGTTCCTCCAGTTTCAGTTTGCCACCACGTATCAATAACCGGACATCTTCCCCCACCTATTTTATTAAAATACCACATCCAAGATTTTTCATCTATTGGTTCTCCCACCGTTCCCAATATTCTTAACGAGGACATATCGCATTCGTTAATCCATTTTGAATCTACTCCCATAAACATCCTAATTGCCGTCGGTGCAGTGTAAAATACATTAATTTTATTATCTTGGATTATTTTCCACCATCTTCCAGGATCAGGATAATCAGGTCCGCCTTCGTAAATTAATGTCGTTGCACCAGTTAATAACGGTCCATACATTGCGTAAGTATGTCCAGTAATCCATCCAATATCTGCAGTACACCACATTACATCTTCAGGGTGTAAATCAAAATTCCATTTACACGTCCAATAAGACTGCGCAGCATATCCACCCGTATCATGGATAACTCCTTTTGGCTTTCCCGTTGTTCCAGAAGTGTAAAGTATAAACATTGTATCCTCGGAGTTCATCATCTCAGGTTTACAATAAGAATCTGCTTTTTCCAATTCAGTATCAAAATCTAAAAATTTCTTTCCTTTAACTTTTTTACCAATTCTATTAACTACAATTATTTTTTTAACAGTTGTTTTTTCTGTGGCCTTTTTTGCTTTATCTATTAATTTTTCTGGCTCGCCTCGTCGATAATATCCATCCGCAGTAATTAATATTTTTGCTTTTCCATCTTGAATTCTAGCCTTTAATGCATCAGCAGAAAACGCACTGAATACTACAGAATGGATAGCACCAATTCTTGTGCATGCTAACATTGCAATTAGAGCCTGAGGTACCATCGGCAGATAAATTGAAACTACGTCACCCCTTTTTACTCCATTTTCTTTTAAGACATTTGCAAACTTATTTACCTTATTATATAATTCACCATAAGTTATTTTTATTGGTTTTTCTTTTGTCGGTTCAGGTACCCATATTAGTGCAACTCTGTCTGGATGAGAAAGATGTCTGTCGACGCAATTAACGCTAAAGTTTAACTTTCCTCCCTCGAACCATTTAAAATATGGAAGTTTTTCAACATAACCCTTATCCCATTCTTTTTCCCAAGTTAAACCCTCTCTTGCTAAATCTTCCCAAAACTTTACAGGATTTTTAGCAGCTTTATCATAAATTCTTTCGTCAGTCATATTCACGACTTTTTTCATAACATCGCTCGGCCAAAATTTTCCGTCTTTCTTTACTACATATCTGATACCCTTATTTTTTTTCATAGTGCAGTTTTTTCATGCTTTACATCAATAAATTTTTGCTTTCCTCTAGTACCTTTGTACCAAAGCATTTTCGTATATCCAGTATTATCAATTTGATCAAAATCTATTTCAAGTTCTTTTAGCACGTCGGTAATTAGTTTAATTGCATATTTAGATTCCGGTTCCTTACATAGATATTCCATCTCCATAAAATATCCCAAATGTTTAACCTTGTTTATTTCTATTGAAAGCTTTTTATTTTTCTTATACTTGTAAGTTTCATTCCTTTTTATTTTTTTAACCCATTCACTAAAACCCAAATCTTTAAACAATGCCAATAGATTTTCAACTTCTTCTTTCCCATTTAATTCAAATTCAAATTCTTGTTTGACAACAACTTCAGGAGTCCAAAGCTCCGTTATCCATTTTTTAAAAGTTACTTCAAACGAACCTTTCATCGCCCTTATCCTAAATGCTTTTCTAGGATAACCATTTTTTTGTATCGCAAAATAGTCATCAACTTTCGTTCCCCTTTTTTCAAAAACCGCAATTTCCTTAATTCGTTTTCTAAGTTTAGAGACCTGAGAATCATTTAATTTTATTTTTGTTTCAACTTCCAACCAAACCATTTCATCACCTAACAGTCCAAAATAAATATTGTTTATAAATCTTCGTGAAAATTACATCAACCCACTTTCATCAATCCCAGAATCTTCTTCGGGAGATTCGGATATGCTTTCCTGAGAAGACTCAGTCTTAAGATCTTCAGAATTAATAGAATTAATCAGCGTCTTAAACTCTTCAAATTTTTCAGCCGAAATTCTCAAACCTTTTTTTGTAGGTCCTGTATAAGCTTCACTTTGAGTAAACTCCCTAATATCTACCCCAACTCTCCCGTTAAATTCTTTAATCCCCACGACAATATCTGTAACAGTCCCCTGATACTCGCCCTTTGAAATTTTACCAATATCTTTTTCCATAGTATAACTTAACTTTAATTCTTTATAAATATTTAGATTCAAAAAAGAGGAGACTAGAAAACCGAAGCTGACTAGCCTCCAACACTTAACCGAAGTCAAATGATTCAACCGAAGTTGAATAAACAACAAACATATTTCAGGGTTATAAAGTTTTCTAACTATCTCTTAGGCATTACAGAAAAAGAAATTAGTAGAAAATCCCATGATTCATTAGTTTTAAAAACAAAAGTTTCCAGATTATTTTAAGCTCACATCGCATAATGGTATTGCACCGCTCTGCTAAGGCGGACCCTTCGGGGTACCCCGGTTCGATTCCGGGTGTGAGCGTTTAGCGAACATATATCTTGAATCGAACCTTCGATGTCCGAAGAAATTGCTCGAATTTTGTCTAAAGAAAAAATAAGATTGACAAATTTTAGAGTGATTTTTGAGCAGGGTGTGAGCGTTTATTATTTTAAAACTAAGAATTAGCTAATTCTATTATTCTTTTCAAATGTTTTTTCGCAGCCGTTCTTCCCAGCCCTATTACCCTCGACGCACTCTTAAAATCAAACGAATCAATATTTCGTGTCTTGATTTGAACAAATAATTTATTTTTCTCCTTACCTTTTCTCCGTCCAATTATTTCATTTAACATAATACCTGCCACCTCAGAAAGAATCTCAAAAGTTCCGCCACCCCGTCGATAATTAACTCTCATCGGCAACGCATTAACCGCAATAACTTTCCTCGCCTTTTCACTTGCATACCCCTCAGGCAAAGGATCAACAACTCCCCCATCAACGAGAAGCATACCCCTCATTTTAACCGGTTGAAAAATTCCAGGTATTGAAATACTCGCACTAATACTCTTGAGCAAATCACCCTCCTCCAAATAAACTTCCTTCCCCGTCTTCAAATCCGTTGCAATCGCAGTAAACCCAACCTGAAGATTTTCTATTTTTCTATTCTCAACAAATTTTTTTATAAACTTCTCGATTTCCTTCGTATCAGTATTCCCTCTCTTGAATTGATTTGATAAAAGAAGAGATAAAATTTTATTTTTCGAAAGCTTAAGCATTTTTTTCTTGAACTCTTTCAGTTTCCCTGCAGCATATATCCCTCCAACAAGAGCACCCATACTCGTCCCGACAATATAATCTATTTTTATGTTATTCTCTTCAAGAACTTCTAGAAACCCAATATGAGCTAAACCTCGCACACTTCCTCCAGATAAAGCAAGAGCTAACCCCCTCTTTTTCGTAAAACCCATAAATTATATTAAACAACAGATGTTTTAAAACTTCTTATGAAGTTAGTTTTATAAATCCCTATTTCTTCAATATATTGTAGGTCAGGTCGGCGAGCTAGCCCCTCGCTATTCGCAAATGGGCTT
>JAGLIS010000020.1 GCA_023142835.1 Candidatus Pacearchaeota archaeon
TGGAACGAAGTTTTTCATAAGGTTTATCATTGCGGGGACACAGGTGTTATTCCTAATTGGGTTGTGAGAGTTTTTTAATTTTATTACTTGGTGAGGATTAATTTTATTGGAGTTAATTTATAAACTCTTTTTTAATTGTCATAAAATGAAATTAACACCAAAAGAAGAACAAGCGAGAGAAATGGTTTGCTTACCATTAGATGGTCTTGCTAGTATGGGTGATGTAGAAGTAAGGGTTAAGGAGTTGAGTCCTGTTGTTGGATTATTTAAGATTGGAATGGAAACTTATACAAGACTTGGACCAGAAGCAGTAAAAATTGTTCAAGATTATGGTGCTGATGTTTTTCTTGATTTGAAATGTTATGATATTCCCAATACTGTTAGAGGTGCTGCTGGTGCTGCAAGTCAGTTAGGAGTTTATATGTTAAATGTTCATGCTTCTGGAGGGTTGGAAATGATGCGAGCAGCATTTAAGGGGGCTAGAGAAGGAGCAGAAAAATATGGGACAAAAGTTCCAAAAATAATTGCTGTTACAGTTTTGACAAGTATTGATGACAAGATTCTTAATGAGGAATTGGGAGTTCCTGGAAAAGTTGAAGGCCACGTTTTGAAATTAGCAAAATTAGCAAATCAAGCTGGTTTAGATGGAATTGTTTGTTCTGCAGTGGATTTGAGTGCGATTAGGAATGAGCTTCCTAAAGATTTTATGTATGTTACTCCAGGGATAGAGGGACCGAGAACTTCTGCTGGAGCAGACCAAAAAAGGGTTCTTACCCCTGGGTATGCGGTTAAGAATGGTTCAAAGATGCTGGTTGTTGGAAGAGCGATAACTGAGGCAGGTAACGTGTACAAGGTGCAAGAGGGTACGAAATTATTAGTAATGGAAGGTACGCCAGAAGAAAGAATCCAGGCAGGATATGAAGTTTTAAAAGATATGGCTAATTATCTTTAATTCTAATCATGAATTTCAAATCTTAACAAACCTCCAACTCCACCAAGGTTATCGAATTGAACTCCTTGCGCGGTTTCATTTGTGACAAAATATATTTCTGTCGATGAGGCTTTTGCTAAGGTTTCTAGAATTTTTATTCTATCTTTGGATAAGGATTTAGAAAGAATTAGTTTGTCTACTGCTCCTCGATTAAGTCTATCTTCGACTTCTGCTTCACCATAGGCAACTTTGTTAGGCTCTTTTGCAAGTTTCTCAAAAAACTGATCGAGAATTTCTTTTTGTTTTGTAATTTCTTGTTCTGCTAAAACATCCCCACATAATTGGACGAGTTCTTGTAGTCCGTGCATTTCAGTTCCGCCTAAATCTTTTACTGCGATTACTTTTTCTTTTAATGCGGTTACTAACTGTCCTTGTTCGAGGAACTCATCTTTCGTTGGGATTGGTCCTCCGACGAGGATTCCTTTTAATTTTTTGTTACCCCAAAAATGTTTTTTTATTGCCTCCGCAACTCGTTTGAAAAACTCTTTTGCTAAAGATTCTCTGATTCTGGCGAATCTTTGAGCGGATTGTCCTCCCGCACGAGTCTTTCCAGGGATTCCTGAAGTCATGTGTTGTAATAGTTTTATGTGTCTGCCATCAAGAACACCTATTGATGCTTCGTTTCTCTCGATGATTAAAAGACCGTAGACTTCATCTGTTTCTAACATTTCTTTTAAGGGTTCTAAAACAAAAGTTTGGTCACAACGGTAGATTTTAATTTTTAATTTTTTAGGGGGTTCAATTGCCCAGACCTTAAGATCTTCGTTTCCGAGTTCTCCAGATACATTTCCTGAAAAAACGGCCAGTCCATTTGGAGGGGTTCTTTCTATTTCTTTAAGTTTTCTTATTGCCCTCTCGAGAGCATTAATAACATTTTTTCTCGCCCCAGTAGATTTGATATTTGTTGCGGTTCCTTTTTCATTTTCAAGTTGTTTTGTCGTCTGCGTCAGCGTAGCTCCTGAAGGAATCAAGACTGTAATAAGTTCTGTATGCCTTCCCCTATATCCTTCTAGTTCTTCAATCAAACTTTCTAGTTCGAATTTTTGTAGTTCATCCATTGTAAAAGGGGGAGAATTTTATTTATAGAGTTTTGTGTTAGATGTTTTAATGAATTTTTAATTTTTTGTTTATAGGAAGTTCCTAATTCTTTAGATAGATAATCGGCTTCGCCGAAAGATAAGTTATCTGTCATATTTACGTAATTTTTCTACTAACTCTCCAATTTGTGTAACTGGATTACTATTCTCGGAATAAATTTCAACACCCAAAGATTTTTGTAATTCAATCAACTTTTTAGAATTTTTTATGGCTATACTCTCAAGAGGTTTCAAGATTTTATATCTATATCTACTTCCACAGGTTAAAGCATTACATGTCTTTTTTAAAAAATCTCTATCTAATAGTTCCAATTTAGAATATACCTCCTGAGGATTATTATAATGACAAAGAATCCAAATCTCAAAGCACATATTTGAAAGAATAATTTCAAAATCCTCATAGAAACAAAATTCTTTTGCTAACTCGGATTTAATTTTTCCAGTTTTTAAATCTGATCTTGTAAAATTGTCATCGCAATCAAAGACTACATATTTTTCACAATCTTTTAAATCATCATTTTTTTCAACTTCTTCTTTGAATTCCGCTTTAGCATGTTTGCAAATTGTATAACAATCACTTCCACCACAATCTTTTGGAATTATTTTTACTCTAGAAGAATTAATATCCTTATCTAAGTTATCAAAATATCTTTTTTCATCTTGACCTTCGCCATAAACAAATATTTTTTCTTGTTTAAAGATTTCATTTATACTCTCTAGGCTTTCAGAAGATCTTTTGATTTCAATAAGTTCAGGCTTCATCTTATGATGTTCAGAAAAATCCCGAACCATTATTTAATATCTGGAAAAGCTTCAAATCTCCCCTCAAAATAGGCCTTGAATATTCTCAAATCTTTTCTTATTCCTCCGACATTCACTAATGAATAAAGTTCAGTAGAGCAATCTTTTTTTCTATTTGTAAACCATATTTGGTCCCTTCTAAATATTTCATCATTGCTGTTTACATAAAGGAGTAGTGGGTAACTATGTGAAGTTGAAACTATCTGGGAAGTTGATTTACTATTTTGAACAATCTCAAAAATATATTTTAATAAATTAGGATGCAAGCTTTCTTCTAATTCATCAACAAAAAAAACTTTATTATTTGTTATTATATCATAAATCGGGCCAAGAAGACCAATAAATTTTTTGGTCCCATCCGATTCCTCATTATTAAAATCAAATTTGATTTTTTTACCTTCTTTATTTTTATGGTATGTTTTTAATTTTAATAGTTGATTCTTAATAATTTGTTTTTTTACATCATTAGGAATACTATCCTGTTTTTCAATCATTTTGATAAAATCATGATGATTCTGGGGCGATTCTTCTTCAACGCTCAAATTTTCAATATTTCCAAGATCAGTTAGTTTTATATGTTTAAATAAAAATTCCTTAAATTTTGAATTTATTTCTATTTGATTCTTCGTGTAATCCATCCTAAGTCCATTTATCGAGCCAGATTGAATAACTAGCCTATCACTAAACCAGTTAAATGCATCATTACTTATTCCACTAAATTCTTTTGTAGACAAATTACTTAAGAATAAATTATTCTTATTTATTTTTTTAGCTAATTCTTTGATAACTTCATCTCCTTCACTTATGAATTTATCATTAATATTGATTCCTTCTTTTTCACTTCTCTTGAAAATATAATCTCCATTTTCAAAAAGATTTTCTTTTAAGATAATAAATTTATACCCTTCCTTTTTATCAATATGTTTCAGTGAAACTTCATAAATATATTTTTTTTTATTTTCGATAAATTCTACCTTTATTGAAAAAGGTTTATTATTAAAATAATCTTCATCTAATTTAAAGTATTCTCTAGAAATATCTTGTTTTTCATCAAAAGTTTTTGAAGTTATAACCAAGGATTTTAAATAACCCAAACTTTTTATTAAGTTAGTTTTTCCAGATGCATTTGCTCCAAAAATAATGGATGATTTTAAAATGTTATTTCCATTAAAACTAAAATAATTCTCTTTCAATGTTTCATCTTTTAAATTTGCTTCCATAGAAAAAATTTGTTTTTCTTTAAAGGATTTGAAATTTTCGATTTCTAGATTAAGTAACATATTGAAATAACAAAAAACACATTTTTAAAAGTATCGGTTTTGTGATTTTTTCACAAAAAAAAAAGGAGGCAAAAAGGAACTCACTATTTTCTTTTTAGAAAAAAGAAACAAAAACAGGCTTATCTCTCCAATACATTGGTCGTCCCACCGTCCCCTCCTAATCTGAAAAAAATCAAAACTCACTAGGTCGTTTTTGTTCCACCCATACCCTCCAAGTTGTTTAATGACTATTAAATATTATGACACGCTTTCAAGTCTTTCTCGAATGATTGTAATTCTTCAGGAATATTAACATCCTCAAGAGATTCTCTTAATGATATTCCTAATTCTTTTTTTGACTTCCAAATCATGCTATTAAACTCAATTATTTTTTTAATTAGTTCTTCATCCATATTAGGTTTTGTTTCTTTTACTTTAGGCCATTCTAGTTTTAGCAAATCCATTTCTTTTTCATTTGCGATTGTAGTAGTTATTTGTGGGATAATTGGATAAAGTAAGGTTAGTAATCTTTCTAATAGAAAATGAAGCGTATATTTTGCAGATGCGGATTCTTCTTCGGTGAATTTTCCTTCTTCATTGTATGTTCTATTTTTTACAAGTTCTATATAACTCGAAGCGAAAATTTCCCATAAGAAGTTTCTTAGTTCTTGTGCTGAATGGTTGAAATCGTAGATATTGTAGGATTTATCACATAGGGTAGTTAACCCTTCAATATAATTTATCATTAAGTCATCTAGAGGAACTAATTTCGGTTTTGTTTCTGGCTTCTCAAATGCCATTACGAAACGTGAAACATTTAGTAGTTTATTTAAGGATTTTTTTTCTGCCCGTATCTTTTCTTTTGAGCAAACAAAATCTCCTCTTGATAAATCTCCTTCTGTTGCAGCCCACAATCTTAATGCTTCAGCTCCATCTTCATTCAAGATTATTTGCGGGTCTATTATATTTCCTAATGACTTTGACATTTTCCTCCCGTTACCGTCGAGAATGTGTTGGTGAATCCAAGTATCTTTAAAACATGCCTTTCCAGTTTCTAAAAATCCTCTTAGAATTGTATAGTATAGCCAAGTTCGGACGATTTCTTTTCCTTGTGGTCGAAGTGTTGCAGGATATGATTTTTTAAAAAATGTGTCATCAGATTTATATTTTAACATATTCAATTCTGAAATTGATGAATCAAACCAAGTATCTAAAACCCTTTCTTCGCCAACCCATTTATTTTTTGGATAATCTGCAACGGTACCTAAAACTTTTTTTGTTTCTTTATCTATAACTTCTGATTCTTTTGGGGGTGCTTGTCTCCAAGGTTCTATGTAATTTCCTTGAGGAGCTAAAGCGATTAAATTTTCTGAATACCATAATGGTATTGGTGTTGCATAATACCTTCTTCGTGAGATTGGCCAATCGATTGAAACGGAGTCAATCCAACTGTCTAAAATTTTCTTTGAGTTTTTAGGATAAAAATTTATGTCTTTGACTATTTTTCGCATATCTTCTTTGAAGTCCATTTGTTTTAAATAAAATTCTGGCATTTCAATAAATTCTATCTCGGCTTTTGATCGTTCGGAGATTGGAGTTCGATGCGTTATTTGTTCTTGTTTAACGAGCAAGCCTTTTTCTTTTATGAGTTCGATTATTTTTTCTCTTGCTTCCTTAACTTTTAATCCTTCGAGGATTCCGGCTTTTTCGTTCATTTTTCCATCTTGTCCTATCGCGATTCTTGGAGTTAGTTTCATCTCTCTGAAGAACTGTATATCTGACAAATCTCCTGCGGAACACATCATTACCAATCCGGTTCCTTTCTCAATCTGTGCGAAAGGGTGTGGCTTGATTTGGATTTCTTCGTTGAAGATTGGAGAGATTGCAGTTTTACCTTCGAGATGTTTGTATCTTTTGTCTTTAGGGTTGTAGATAACCATCCCACAAGTTGCTATTAATTCTGGCCGGGTTGTTCCAATTACAACTTCTTCTCCAGTCTCTTTTATTTTCCATTTAATGTCATTAAATGTGGATTGGATTTCTTCGTAATTAATTTCGGAATCGGCGATTGTTGTCCGAAGTTTTGAGTCCCAATTATTGATTCTAGAGGATTCGTAGATTAATCCTTTTTTGTATAAGTCTATGAATGTTGATTGGGTTAGGGTTCTGTATTCTGGAGAGTCGGTGTTATAGACTGAACCTATTGTGTCTCCTTCTTTGTAAGATGAGAATGATATTCCGAGTTTTGCGAATGAGTCAATTGATTCTGCAGATGCTTCAGACAGAAGTTTTTCACAATACCCTACAAACTTTTCTCGTCCAACTTTAAATGGAGAAATTTTAAATTTTTTTTCTGTTGCCATCTCAATCGGAAGTCCGTTTCGGTCTAAACCTAATGGGAACAAAACTTCTTCTCCTTTCATCCGTCGGTATCTCGCAAAGAAATCCATGAAGCAATAAGTTACTGCGTGTCCCATATGGATTGGAGAATTGACATATGGAGGGGGTGTATCTATTGAGTAAATTTTCTTTTTTGTTTTAGGATTGAATGCGAACTGTTCTTGAGATTTCCATTTGTTCGTTATTTCGGTTTCTATTTCAACGTTCCAGTTTTTTATTTCGGATAGTTTTGGCATAATAGTTGAAACGGGAAGTTATTTAAAAAAGTGTTGTTTGGATATTTTATGATGAAAAAGTTGAAAATTTTGGCGGCAGGGGATTTGCATGGGGATATGGGGATAGCGAAGAAGTTGTCGGAGAAAGCGAAGAAAGGAAAGGTAGACCTTGTGGTTTTGGCGGGAGATATTTATGGATATACTCCCGGAGATGGGAAGATTTTGGAACCATTCAGGAAGGCGAATCAGAAAATTGTTTTCGTTCCGGGAAATTGTGAGTTTGATGAGGAGTGTGAGATGTTAGCGAGGGATGGGAAAAGTATTCATAATTATTATGTAACTTATGGGGGGGTTGGGATTGCAGGGATTGGAAGTCCGAATTGGAAGTTAGAATTGGATGAAGAAGATTTGGAAGGGATAAAAAAAAATTTTGAAAAGATGAAGGCCGGGAAAAGAATTTTGGTTTCGCATTTGCATGCTGAAGGAACTAGTGCAGAATTTTCGGGGATTCCAGGAGATAAGATTTTGAAAAGGGCGGTTAAATATTTTAAACCTGATTTGTTGATTTCGGCACATATACATGAGGCTGAAGGGATTGAGGATAAGATTGGGAAGACGAAAGTTATTCAGGTTGGTCGGCGTGGGAAGATTTTGGAGATTTAGTTTTTTAGATTTATTATTTAGAAGAGTGATACTCGTCGGAGATTCTCTCCATTAATGTTCTAACTGTGATAAATTCTCCTTTTTCATCCAAGCAACTTTCTGGTATAGCTCTATAGGCGTTTGTCCCAGCAAATGCAAATCCTTCTTCTAAATTTCCTTTCTGAGCTTCAATTAATGCTTTCGCAATACAATAACGTGATTCGTTTGGATTACATGTTTTAAGGCAACCATAATTACACTTAATTTTACTTTTTTCCCCTTCCATCACTTTTTCCAAAAATGAATTTAGAATAGCTCTTCCAGGCATTCCCACAGGACTCTTAATAATCCCTATATCCTCTTTAGTCGCATTAACATAAGCCCATTTAAATCTGTCATCTGCATCACATTCCTTCGTTGTAACAAATCTCGTCGCCAATTGAGCTCCTACAGCTCCCCAGCCTCGTGCCTTTCTGATATCTGCCCCAGTATATATCCCTCCAGCCACAATTACTGGGATAGGTTTTTCAAAATTCTTGGGATTGTTTGCAAAATAAATCACTTCTTTTGCAATTTCTTCTAAACTTGGAACAGTACCTTTTACTAAATCTTCATACTTGAAACCCAAATGCCCTCCAGCATCGGGGCCTTCTACAATAATCGCATCAGGAATCTTACCATATTTACTCCAATATCTATTAGTTATTATTCTCGCAGCTCTTACGTCTGATACGATAGGTACTAAATTTATTGGTGCATTCCCAACTAATTTTGGGAGATTTTCGGCCATTCCTGCTCCAGAAATTATTAAGTCTACTCCCTCTTCTGTAGCAACTTTAACTAAGCCTTCATAATCAGTTAAAGCATGCATTATATTTACCCCGATAACACCATTGGACTTTTTCCTTGCATTTCTAATCGTCTCACGAAAAGCATCTTGATTTGCTTTAATCTGGTTTCCCTTATAGCATTTTAGTGGTCCTAATTCTACACTCGCAATAATTCCTGCACCGCCACAATTTGCAACAGCAATTGGGAGATCTTCCCAAGAAATTCCAACACCCATTGCCCCTTGAATAAGATTTATTTCTAAATCTCCAATTTTGAACTTAGGTAAGTCAATCATAAAACATTCTATTTATCCAAGTTATTAAATTTATATATTTTATTAATAACTGTAATTTTTCCAAGTACAAATTGGAAAACATTAAAAGCCTTATAAATAATATTTATTTAAGATGAAAGAAAATGTGACGTTGATTATTACGGAGAAGCCTGCTGCTGCAGTTAAGATTGCTGCGGCCCTGAGCGACGCTACCGACGAGAAGATTACAACGAAAGACGGTGTTAGTTATTATGAATTTTACAAAGGGGCTAGGAAATATATTGTGGGATGCGCGGTTGGTCATTTGTTTGGTATTCAGCAAATTGTGAAAAGGGGGCCGTTTCCTAATTTTGAGGTTGAGTGGCAACCAGCGTATCAAAAAGGGAGGAGTGCTTTCACGGAAAAGTATTTGAAAACTTTGAAAAAATTGGCTAGAGGGGCAGATGAGTTTATTGTGGCGACGGACTTTGATGTTGAGGGAGAGGTTATTGGATGGAATGTTGTGAGATTTATTTGTAAGAAGAAAGATGCTAAACGGATGAAATTTTCGTCTTTGACAAAGGATGCTCTTGACGAGAGTTTTGCTAATCTTATGCCGACATTAAATTGGGGCGCAGCGATTGCCGGAGAGACCAGACATTATATTGATTGGTTTTACGGGATTAATTTGTCCAGAGGTTTGATGAAGGCATTGTCCTCGACGGGAACATTTAGAATTTTGTCTATTGGCAGGGTACAAGGTCCTGCTTTGAAGATTATTGCAGATAGGGAAAAAGAGATTGGTAAGTTTGAATCAGAACCTTTTTGGCAGATTTTTTTGCAGGTCAAGGATATTAAGAATCAAAAAGTTGATGTTAAACATCCTAAAGATATTTTTAAGGAAAGTGAACTTCTGAAGTTTAAGCATTTGAAGGGGAAGAAAGGGGAAGCAACCACGACGATAAAAGATGAAATTGTTGTGGCACCTGTTCCGTTTGATTTGACTACGCTACAGACGGAAGCTTATAGAAATTGTGGGTATACTCCGAGTCAAACATTAAAGTCTGCTCAGAGTTTGTATTTGGCAGGACTTATTTCTTATCCGAGAACCTCGAGTCAGAAGTACCCTCTTGCGATTGGCTATGATAAAATTTTGAAGAGATTGAAAAAATATACTACTCAGGTTAAATATGCCGTGAACAAGAATCCAACCGAAGGGAAAAAAACAGACCCGGCCCATCCTGCTATTTATCCGACGGGTGAAAATAAAAAAGTTCCGGAAAGGGATAAGAAAATTTATGACTTGATTGTTAAAAGATTTATTTCGTGTTTTTGTGATGTGGCAAAGGTTGAGAATAAAAAAATTAAGGTTGTTGTTAGTGGTCTTGATTTTGGTGTAAGGGGTGTGCAGATTAAAGAAAAGGGTTGGATAAATGTTTATCCGAGTTCGATTAAGGAGTCTAAGGTTCCTACTGTTGAAGGAGAGGTTGACGTTTTGGAAATTAGGATGGAAGAGAAAGAGACGCAACCACCTCGGAGATATTCTGCAGCTTCGCTTGTGAAGGAACTTGAGAAAAGAGAGTTAGGGACGAAAGCGACGAGGGCGGAAATTATTGAAACGCTTTATTCGAGAGGTTATGCTCGGGAGAGGAGTATTGAAGTTACTGAATTGGGGATGCGAATGGTTGAGACCTTAGAGAAATATTCTCCAATTATTTTGGACGAGGGATTGACTAGAAAGATGACTAAGGATTTGGAAAAAATTGAGGTTGCTAAAAAAGATTTTAAGAAAAAAGAGGAAGAGATTTTGAATGACGCGAAGGAGGCTGTTAGCAAGATTGCGAAGGGAATGAGTGAAAATTTAGATGCGATGGGGAAGTGTTTGGCAGATGCTAATGCTATTGTTTGGGAGCAGGAACGGGAGGCGAATACGATGTCTGAATGTCCGGTTTGTCATAAGGGGAAGTTGCGAGTTATGTACGGGAAAAGGTTTTCGAGGTATTTTGTTTCGTGTGATGCTTATCCTGAGTGTAAGACAATTTATTCTTTGCCTCCGAAGGGGATGATGAAGCCTGCTAGAATGTCGAAGAAGGTTGCTGACGAGGCTGGAAAGGAAGAAGGTGACTTGGAGATGTGTAATGAATGTGGTTTTCCTAAAGTTGTTGCTTTTAAGAAAGGTGGTGCTCCTTGGAGATTTTGCTTTAATCCCGAATGTCCGACGAATGAAGAGTTGCAAAAAAAGAAAATGGAATTTAAGGCAAAGTTGGCGAGTGGTGAGGTTGAGATTGTGGATGGTAAAGTTATTGATCATGGGAAGGTTGGGAAGAAGAAGAAGAGTCGGAAGAAGGTTGGGAAGAAAAAGGTTGTGAAGAAAAAATGAATTTTTTACAAACATGCAAAATTTCCTTGTTCAGTACTTATTGATTCAAGAGTATGTTTTTGAGTTTCATAATCTTCTAAAATGAAATTTGATAAACTGTCTATGCTATCCTGATGAAAATTCCCTAATTCATTCAAAAGAGATTTTGCTCCAAATAAAGATATCTCTTTTAAATTTTGCTCATTTATCAAATTTAAAAAATAAGAATTATCTCCGAGAACATGTGATTCAATTAAATAAGTTTTTTCACAACGGACTTTATACTTCTTTCTACTTAAATCTTCTAAATTCAATTTAACAAATTCATTGGATAATTTTCCTTGAAGATTATTTTTTCTATTTGTCTCTTTATTGATTATCAATCCAACATTTCCTGATTTTAATCTAAAATCATTCCAATTTACCGAGTCAGATACATAACAAACCTGTTCAGAATATTGAGCTAAATAAAACGGCGTATTAAAAATCCTTAAACTATGGTTATCTAAATTCAAAATTAAACCTTCTTTTAAAGGTTTTAATTCCCCATAATTTTCTCCAGTTATATGAGTTAGTATATCTGGAACTTCTATATTATGAATCGGTGTATTTTGAACTACCATATTATTAATTCATTTTTTGAATAATCTTTCTTTAAAAATATTTATATCTTTGAATATATAGGTATTTTTCTAAAATATACCTCTCTTTCTAATTCCTTCATTAACGATTTCGAATGCTAATTCTTTAACTGGTAAACTTCGATGTTTCCTTAATACCATTTTTCTTTTTCCTCCGAATTCTTGAAGCTCGATTAAGCATTTGCTCCAATATTTTAGGAGGTCTCCACCAACCATAGAGACTTTTCTTTCGAAGTTTCGATCTTCTTTGTCAGAAACAAATGTTGAATAAACTTGGTTGGTAACAATGACAGGGATATTTTGTTTTCTTGCGATTTCGTTTAGTGATCTTAATTGTTTTGCGAGTTTACGATTTACTTCTGCAATTCTTTCATTATCTTTTAAGGTAATCGCATCGCCTAATTCTAATCGATAGAGCATTGCAATTGAGTCGATGATGATTAGTGAAATATCTCCTTTTTTTACATGAGCTAATAATTTTTGGAAATCTTCTTCCTGTTCTTTGAATGAAGTAGGTTTTAGTAAGAGGATGTTTTGTAATGAGGTTTCAATTTCTTCTTTTGTTCCATTATGAATTTGTTTGAATCTGTCTGAAGAGAAACCTCCTTCGGTGTCTATGAAAATTACCTTGTTTCCTTTTCGTGCTTGTGATGTCGCGACGATTATGCAGAAGTTTGATTTACCTGAACCTCCTGAACCATAAAGGGTTGTAATAATATCAGATTCGTATCCTCCTGCGAGAAATTTATTCATATCAAATGAACCTGTGGAGATTTTATTTTCTGTAATCATATTCGTTTAATTTTTGGAAGGTTAAAAGGATTTATATAGTTTGAAAATATGGAGTTATATGGTGAAGGATAGGCGTGTTAACTGGGTTGTTGTTTTGGTTATGTCTGCAGTTTTTGGACAGCTGGGTGTTGATAGATTTATTATGGGTAAGGTTGGAACCGGGATTTTGAAGTTGATTACGTTCGGAGGATTCGGTGTTTGGTGGATTGTTGATTTGATTTTGATTGCTACGAAATATGAGTTTGAAGGGGTTAAGTGGGTTAGTTAGAATTATTTAAGTTTTTTGAATTCATCTACTACGTTGTCGATTTCTTTTTCAAGTGTTGCGATTGCACTTTTCAGAATCTTTTTTGGGTTATCTCCTTCGATATGAAGAACCGGGTTATTTGTTGGATGGTCTCTTTTCCATGCAGCTAACTTTGCGCCTTGTTTATTCAGATAAACTCTAAGAACCTCTGCGATTGTTAGGCTACCTACTTCGATATCGAGTTCGTTCTTTTCATCTTTTAGAATTTTGATTTCCATAAGTATACTGGATGTGTTTGGTTTTTAAGTGTTTCTAATGATTTTAAAAACCAGGGTTTTTACCCTGTAGGTATCTCTGGTGAGATAAAGTTTTGGATGTGTTTTTAAAAACCTGGTTTTTATTTTGTAGGCATCTCTAGTGAGTTACCCAGTAGGTAACTTTGGTGAGTTAAGGGTTTCTATTGGGCTGGTTCCGCCTTAGAAACTCCATCTTTACTAACTCGTATTACCTTATCTACGAATCCTTCAATTTGCTCTTCATGAGAGACGAGGATTAATTGTTCTGCCTTGAGTTGTTCAAAAATATCTCGCATTTTTTTGATCTGGTCGGCCGAGAATCCATCTGTTGGCTCATCTAGAATTACAATACCTTTTGTTTTGATATTTGATAGCATAGAGTTTAATACTTGGTTTAAGGAAAGCCGATATGCGAGGGCCACGGCAGTTCGTTCTCCCCCAGATAGAAAATCATATTCAATTTCACATCCTTGATTTGTAATTAGAGGTGTAAAATCTTCATCGAGTCTTACAGATAGTGAATCAGAAACTAGCATAGAAAACCATTCCGAAAAAATTGAAGAGAATTCGCTTTTTAATTTTACCATTACATTTTTTTCTGATGAATCTATGAAAGTAATGAAATTTTTCTCTATCCATCCTTGTAGCCTCTTTATGTGATTAATTTGTTCTCTAATCTTTTCCTTCTCTTGGATTTCTTGGGATAATTCTTTTAATCTAATTTCTAGAATCTCTAGCTCTTTGTTCTTCGTTGCAGCCATTATTTCTTTTATTCTCATCTTCTCATTAATATCTTGAAATTCTTTTTTTGTTGAATCGAAAAGTTCCCGAGATTGTGCAAATGTTTGTATTTTTATTTGGAGCTGATCAATTTGTTTCTCTAAATCATTTATTTCATTCGAAGTCCGATCTAGGATGAATGCATCACTTTTAATTTTTGTATCAATTGTTTTTTGATGCTCGAACTTTATTTTATTTTGTTGTAAGGAATTTTTATCGGATTCGTAACCAATTATTAATTCTCTTTCCCTCTCAATATCTGTTAGAATTAGTTGTTTCTCTTGAATCTTTTGTTCGAGCTCTCGGTAAATTTCTTCTAAATCAAATTTTGTATTTTTGGTTATTCTTTCCTTATAATCTTGACTCACCTTTTGAAAACATGTTGGACACTCTTCTAATGAGATAACTTGTTCCTGTAATTTTAATGGTATTTCTTTTTTGGATTCTAGAACAGAAATCTTTGATGTAACTTCTAATAAACTCTTATTCTTCTTTTCAAATAAACTTTTATGTTTGTCAAAAAGTTCTAATACTGAACGCAATCTCTCTTCTGAAAAATCAATATTTTCCCCCATTTGTTTTTGTAATAAAATAACTTCTTTTTTCATTCGGGATTCTAAATCCTTCTTACCTTGAATAAAAACTTGTTTCTTTGAAAATTCTGATTCTAACTCCCTTTTATCATCAATCATATTTTGGATAGAATTTAATTTGCTTTCGGATTCTTCCCTTATTTTTATTAATCGTTTGAGGTCTATTCCTAAATTATTTATTTCTTTGGCAAGTATTATTTTTTTCTCATTCTCTAGATTATATTTTTCTTTTAAGAGATTTAATTCGGATACTAAAATTTCTTTTATTTTGATTGACTCTTTTAATCGCTGAAGTAAAATTGATGCGTTCTCTTTGATTCTTTTGTATCTATCTATTCCGAATATGTGCCGTAGAGTATCTAACCTAATCTCTGGTTTTTCTTGAATAATAGATTTCATTTCTTCTTGAGGAGTATATACTGTAAACTTGTAAAGGAGGTTCGATTTTTTTGCAAACTCTTTAGGATAATTTAATAATTTGATTACCTTATCTTTCATTTCTGAAGTAGATAGCTCTTCTTCACGATTAGTACCTCTTGTGATTATACTTCGGTTTTGAGTTATACTTCCACTTATTGACTTTTTTATTGTCCTTTCTAATGCTATAATTTCTCCATCAATTTCTATGTCCAAGCAAGTGTATGCTTCATTTGCTCCCTGTTTTAAAATTGATGAACCTTTTTGTCCGGGCTGTAATCCAAATAATGCAAATTGTAAACCTAAAAGGATGGAAGTTTTTCCTGAACCAATATCTCCAGATAGAAGGGTTGATCCTTTGGGAAATTCAATTTCTAATTCTTCATAACTTCTGATATTTTCTAATCTTAATTTTTTAAATAACATTATAATATTTCGGTTATCTCAAGGATAGTTTTTAATTCAGATAATAATCTTTCTTCATATATTACTGTCCTTTCGTCTTCATGTTTTTCTATAGAGAGTGCAGTCATCAATTCCAGATGATATTTATTAAAATTATGGGGATTATTTCCAAAAACTTCCCTTGAGCTTTTTTGCTCAATCTCTTGAATATTATCTGTTGGATTCGTCGTTCTCACTAACTCATGTGGCTTGATTGACGAAATGTTTCTTAAGAATGCATATGCTTCTTTCTTTTTCATGAAATTTTCTATTTCATTAAAACATATATCTCCAGTTTTTCCTTCAGCTAAATTTCCTTTTAATTTTAGCAAAACAATTTTATCATAAAGTGCAAGTTTGTCTATATAAGAGATTATTTCATTGGTGGCAGTTAGTCCATTTGTGACTTCAAGTTCTATTGTTACAACTTCTTTTAATGGAATTTCTATGTTTTGGGTTTTGATGTCTATGCCCTCAACTTCTACCATTTGAAAACTTCCATATTTTAGATCTGAAAGTTCTTGAAAGTTATTTGGAAAGGTTGGTCCGGGATAGACATATCGAGAATTATCTTGGTAATCTTCGAATCTTTTGTGAATATGACCTAAGGCATAATAGTTTGCTAAAGGGAGTTTTTGTTTTCTTATAGATTCTATTGATTTATCTGCCCCAACTTCCCTTATTGTGGTATGGAGCATTAAAATGGTAAATGAATGGAGAAGGTTAGTGTATATGTTTTTTAGATTTTCTACTTCCATCCCTGATTTTCTCCCAGGATATCCATAAATTGCAATATCACCATGCATATAAGGTTTTAATTTGATTCTTCCATCCTCTTCGAGTTCCCAGTTTTCTACATTTTTACAAAAACCTGCTTTTTCTAAAACATCTAAAAATGTTTTTCCCGATGCGGAAAAATCATGGGAACCTGCGATTAGATAAACAGGTATTTTAGCGTCGTGGAGTTTTTTGAATTCAGCGAAAGAATCTTTAAGAATTTCTATTGGAGGGTATGCGGAATCGAATAAGTCTCCAGAGATTAAAACAAAATTTACATTTTCTTGAATACATCTTTCGATAACCTTTTGGAATGATTGGAAGTTTAGTTTTTGTAATTCTTCTTGTCTCCATCCTCCAAGATGGCAATCAGCTAAGTGTGCGAATTTTACGATAGTATATACCCTCTTGTTTTCATTGTTGGGAGAATTTTAGAATGTATTTAAAGATTATTGGGGTTTGTAATTGTATTTTGTAATGTCTTGATTAAGGGGTGTTAATCTAATCCTTTTTGCAATGAATAAAGTTCGTAATATTTTCCTTTTTTCTTCATCAATTCTTGATGGTTTCCAGCTTCGACAATTTTGCCTTTATCTAATACAATAATTTTATCTACATTTTTAACTGTGGAAAACCTGTGGGCAATAATAACTGTAGTTCTTCCTGAAATTAATTTTTTAATCCCTTCTTGAACACCTCTTTCGGATTTTGAATCTAAAGCCGAAGTGGGTTCGTCCATGATTAGGATTTTAGGATTTTTAAGAAAAGCCATTGTTATAGCAATTCTTTGTTTTTGACCCACAGATAATTTGACCCCTCTTTCTCCAACTAAGGTTTTATATTTTTTTGGTAGAGATAAGATAAATTCGTGTGCATTTGCTGCTTTTGCAGCCTTCACAACATCATCAAAACTTGCTTTAGGATTTGCATATTTGAGGTTATTAATTAAGGTGTCATTAAAAATACTTATTTCTTGAGGTACAATTGCAATCTGTTGTCTCAACCATTTTAATTTTAGTTTTGAGATGTTAATTTTATCTAGGTAAATGTTTCCTTTTTTTGGCTGATAGTATCCAGAGATGAGTTCAGAAAGAGTAGATTTTCCTACCCCACTTTCTCCAACTAAAGCAATACTTTCCCCAGGATTAATTTTCAAATTTATGTCTTTTAGTATTTCTTTATCCTTACTGTAACTAAAATCTATGTTTTTGAATTCAATTTTTCCTTTGACGTCTTCAATTATTTTTGTCCCATGTTTCATTGTTTCGGGAGCTAATTTTTTTAATTTTATAATCCTCTTAATTGCTACAGAAGCCTTTTTATAAAAATTATAAAATTGACTTAGGCTTGAAAATGGTCCAAAAGCGAGATTGATGTATCCAAAAAACATAATAAATTCTCCTTGAGTTATCTGACCATTTCTTAAAAAGAAAATAGCAGTTCCGAGTACAAGAATGAAACTCAAATTATAAATTATTCCTTGTATATATTGAAGTTTGGCTGATTTTTCTGCACTTTTCTTATAAATTGGAAGACTTTTGCCTATGGATAATTTGTGAAATAATTTTTCTTCTTCTTCTTCCCTCGCAAAACTTTTCACTAAAGAGACATTATAGAGTTTATCATAAATTGTGCCGTATTCCTTTTCAAAAGATTTTTGCATTTCTTCTTGGCTTTCGAGAACAGGTTTTGTTAATTTTAGTGTAGCCATAATATAGATAATAAAAGTAATAATTACTATCGCTCCTAATTGCCATTGTACGATTAGCATTATTGTTAGAGCGAAGATTAAGAATAATATTTGAGAAAGGGTGTTTGATACCATTTGGATGAAATGTTGAAGATTCCAAGACCCTCTGGAGATTTTGTTTAAGATTGAGCCAATCTTTTTTTCTTTATGAAATTTCATTGGCAAGGTTAGATAATGTCCATAAGCACTAATTTCTGATTCTAAGGAAACTCTTGCTCCGAGCGTTTCTCCTAGTGCAGAAGTTCTTGCTGAAGTAAAATTTGAGATTAATCCTAGAACCGTCCAAACTCCGATTAAAGACAATAAAAGAGTAATTGTGGTGTTTGGGATCAAAGCTAAGTCAAAGAGTCGACCATAAATAAGAGGGACGAATACTGTTAAGATAGATCCAAATGTAGCTATTGCTATAATTACGGTTAATTCTTTTTTATGATCTTTAGACATGTCAAGAAAAAATTTTCTTACAGTTGATTCTTTGATTTTTTGTTTCATAAATATAGATGATTATTTTATGCTTATTAATTTATCGTTGGGGATGGAAAAGTTAGTTATAGGAATATAAGACTTGAAGAACATCTGCGATAGGAATCTCTGCTGTTTCTATATTTAGCTTATTTTTTGTTGAGTTTAACATCTGGTTAGGGGAAGTTCTTTGGAGTGTGACTAAAGTCAAGTCTTTAGATTCATCCTTTTTTCCCTCCAGTTGTTGCGAGTTGGGACGACTTCGGTTCGCGAGAATCTTCCAAGAGGTAGGGTGCATTGAAGGTTATTAGGTCAAAATTCCAGTAATTTTCTCGAAAAGATTTGTTTTGTTGCATTGAATCCTTTTTTCTTTGAGAATTTTACAATATTTGTTTTACTTTTTTATATTTTGAGAAGTCGTGGTTTCTGTTTAAGGATAGTTGTGATTTATTGAATATCTTGGAATATACTGATTCTAATGCATATCGGTAGCTTACTTATAAATCTTTTGTAACAAAAAGGGACGATGGAAGGTTTTTTAAGTGATTTTCGGGTTTTTGAATGATGGCTAAATCTCTTAAAATAGTGGGTTTGGATGATGAAGAGCCTGGTGGAAATGACGATAAATCGGTTTCTTTAAATGGAATTAAGAAGAAGAGGATTGCTATTTTGACGTTTTTTTATGAGCCTGCAGGTGGTGGTATTCCAAGATATGTTAGTACTCTGGCTAGGAAGTTTGTGGATATGGGTCATGATATTGATATTATTACTGCTTCGTATGGGGATAAGAAAGTGGAAAGGATTGAAAATATAACTGTTTATCGGCTTCCTTGTATGAATCTTTTTTCTGAGAAGGGGAACGAAAAAGCACAGGCAAGAGAGTTTTTAGAGTTTTTAAGGAATTATTCTAAAGAGAGACCAGATATTTTTGTTGCTCAGAGTTTTCATTCGGCAATTAGGGCTTCTGGGCATTCGCTTGCGTTAAATATTGTTTCGATGGAGAGGGATATTCCACTTATTCTTACAGTTCATGCTTTTATTCCTGAAGATGATAGTACTCTTTTGAAAATTTCGTTTCTTAAGGATCTTTACTGGAATCGGATTGTTAGTGTTGGATCGCATCTAGCGGATTCGTTGTTTAACCAAGGGGTTGATCCTAGGAAGATTAATGTCATTAATCCGCCGGTGGATATTAAGGAATTTAAGCCCGGACTTTCGCGAAAATGGTTAAGAAGTAGAATTAATGTTTCTGATAAGAATTTTGTTATTTTGCATGCGAGTCGATTGGAGAGTATGAGGGTGGCTAATGAGAAAGGTGTTTTTACTTTGATTAATGCTCTTGCTTCGATTAAGGATAAAAATGTTAAGTTGCTTATTTCTGCTGCTCCTACAATCTCAGTTTTTGAAAATTCGAAAGCCGAGACTATTGGGAATATAATGGAAACCGCGAAGTTATTGGGTGTTGAGGAAAGAGTTATTGTTGAGACTTTTAGTCCCAGGGAGATGCATCATATTTACAATGGTTGTGATCTTTTTGTTATGGCTTCACAGTTTGAGTCTTTCGGTTTGGCCTATGCTGAGGCTATGGCTTGTGGGTTGCCAGTTATTGGGACAAGTGTTGGTGGTGTTCCTGAGGTGATTGATAATGGAAAATCTGGGGTTTTGGTTGAGCCTGATAATCATGTGGAGTTATCGAAGGCAATTAATAATATGATTAAGAATTATAGGGGAATGAAAAAGATGGGGGAAACTGGAAGAAAGTTTGTTGTTGATAATTTAAGTTCTGATAAGATTTGTAAGAAGTTGATTGGCACCTATGAATCTGTGATTTCAAAGTATTCTGACGAGAAAAAGAAGAATTTGTCTGAGTTGCCTATGGAAGAATTTCCAAAATTAAAAGATTTTCAAGGTAAAGTTTCTTTCGGGCAACAATCTTTGGATGGAATTTATTAATTTTATCCATTGGAGTCAGACTTGAGATTAAAAGAAAAACTTTTCCATTCTTGTTAAGGTGTTTTTTTGCCTGTCTTAAAAATTTTAAGGAAATTTCATCTCCACGCTTTCCTCCCGTCGTTGCGAGTTGGGATGATTTTGGTTCGCGGAAATCTTCTGGGAGATATGGTGCATTGAAGGTTATTAGGTCAAAATTTCCAGTAATTTTTTCGAAAAGATTTGTTTTTATTGCGTTGAAGCCTTTTTTCTTTGCGAGCTTTACTGCTGTGAGATTTATATCTGCTGTGAGGATGTTTTTTTTGTCGAGAAATTTTGATACTATATATGAAAGAATTGATGATCCAGTTCCCATATCTAAGTAAGAATTGATTTTCTTTTTGGAAAGATATTTTTTTAAGAAATCGGAGAAGAAATATGAGTCTTCGGCAGGTTGGTAAATTTCAGTCATTTTAAAACCATTGGTCCCAGAATAGTCCTAAGACGGTTGCACCAACTAGAATCGCTATTAAAATTATAATTAAGATTACTATTAAGAATTTAGGTATTCCATTTTTTCTGGGAATGATTATTTTTAGGGGAGTTTTTGGTAATTGTTTTACCATGGGTTTTCCAGAAGCAGGTATAGCATTTGATTTAATGGTTGGCCGGTTTGATGAAGAAATTAATTTCCTAAGTTCCTGTGCGGCGATATCTACATCTGAAGGATTATATCCTGCATTGATGAAACTCTGCTTAGCTTTTGTAAAAGATTCTCCTCGCTCAAAGGCGTTTCTTAATCCTCCTACTAATTCTTGGGCTCTGCTAGGATTTTCAGGTTTTATAATTTTAACACGTCCCCATCTTGCATTAGGTGGCATTGTTTCCCAAGTTTGTAACCAAGTTCTTTGGCAAGATCTGCCATAGGTCTTGTTTTGTCTAAACCTCCATGCGAAGGGATTATGTGTTGTGGCTTAACAATGTTTATGATGTCTCGCAGGTCTTCTCTTCCGGCATGACCTGAAACATGAGCGTCTCTAAAAATTCTCGGCTTGTTCTTTTTTAAACGCGCTTCCATTTTTGCGAATTGTTCTTGGTTAACTTGTGTTGGAATAACACTTGATGAAAAAACTATATTGTCGTCACGATTTAATTTGAATGGAAGTTGATGACGCGAAAGTCTTTCTAAGATTGAGCCGGGTTCACCTTGATGGCCTGTGCAAACAATCATATAGTCTTTTCTTCTTCGCTCGACTTTATGTAAGGTTTTTTCTACTTGTCTCCGGTATTTTGAAATTCTGATATCATTTAGGAAAGGTGCTATGCCAGAATTTTTTGCGGCAGTCGAGTATTTATCTAAACTTCTTCCGAGAAAAATTACTTCTCGATTTATTTTTTTTCCGAATTCAACAATTGATTTTAGTCTTGCTATATGTGAGGAGAAAGTTGTTACAATCATTCCTGCGTTTCTGTTTTGGATTGTTAGTAAAACTTCTTGGAGTAATGCTCGAGCAATTTTTTCCGAGGGAGTTTTCCTTTCAGTTCCAGAATAAAGAGCATCTGCGATTAGGCAAAGAACACCTTCTTTCGCAATTTCCTTTAATCTTTTATAATTTGGTTTTAGTCCCAATATTGGAGTGTCATCTAATTTGAAATCATTTGTGTAAATGATTGCCCCTTTTGGAGTTTGGATTGAAATCATCAAACATTGGGCGGTGGAGTGAGTGGTGTTAATGAAGTCTATTTTATATTTTCGGTTTTTTCCTTGAACGTAGAATGTTGTGTTTGGTTTGATTGAAAATGTTTTGTTTCGGAGAACGATGTCGTTATCAGCGAGGAGGGAATTAAGAACTTGTATTGTGAAGGGGGTTCCATAAATTGGGGCTGCGTATTTGTCCGATAAAAATGGGATTGCACCGACGTGGTCGAGATGAGCGTGACTTATGAATTGTGCTCGGACTTTGTGTCTAATTTTATCAATTACTGAATCTTCTGGAACTGCCTTAATCGACTTTAATCTTTTCTCGGTCATGACTTTGTCTCGTTCTTCCATTGAAACAATTGCCGGTAAAAAAAATCCTTCATCAAAAATGAACGCATCTTCTTCTAGTTCGACTACGACCATATTTTTTCCGACTTCTGAGAATCCTCCAACTGTGTATATATTCACCATCTCTGTTTTTATCTCCTTGAAATTTTTTTATTTAATCTTGTGACAAAGTCACGCGGGAAATTCGGTCGCGTTTTACTTGCTACGAATTTTACCATCTTTAATTATTGGGGAAAGCTTATTTTTAAATTATCGTAATCTTTTTAATCTTCTTGAAATTGTAGAAGTTGAATCAATTGTTGTTAAAAATTATTCGGGGATTGTAGTCCTTTTGATTATTCTTTTTATTTTGGTTGGTCTTATTATCTTAAATAGAAAGAGATTAAAACTAGAAAATATTCCGAAGGAGAAGAAACATGGTAAAAGGAAAAAAATTAAATCTTAAACCGTCGGCAAGAGACAAGAGAAGGTATTTTTTAGTTAGGGCTACGAATGAAAAAGTTGAAGCTGCGATTTTGGAATATGTTGGTGTGCTTGGATTTGCGGAGGCGGTTTATATGAGAATTCAGACAAAGGATTTTCCTGGAAGATTGGTTGGGAGTTGTTTGGTGAAATCTTTGGAAAATGTTCGGGCAGCTTTGGCTTTGGCAGGGATTGGGGTTGAGAAAGTTAGTGGGACGTTGAAGGGGTTGAGAGGAAAGGCTTAAAAATGGAGTATAATAGATTTTATTAAGGTAGGTTTTTAATTTATAACATGGAGGATATACAACACCAACAAATGGGATATGACCGGGCGGCGACGATGTT
>JAGLIS010000021.1 GCA_023142835.1 Candidatus Pacearchaeota archaeon
CTTGGTTCGGCTTCGATTGGAATTCTTGGGAAGGATTGTGTTGTGATTATTTCTGATAGACGGCAGAAGGATGTTTTGATTATTGAGGATTCGGCGAATAAGATTAATGAGATTGATGAGCATATCATTGCGGTTTCGGCAGGGATTACTTCTGACGCGAGGGTTCTCGTTGAGAAAGCTAGAATGAGTTCCCAGCAACATAGGATGACTTATGATTCTGCACCAATTACTGAGTCAGTTATTAGGGATGTAGCGGACATTCAACAGCAGTTTACGCAGTATGGAGGGGTCAGACCTTTTGGGGTTTCGATGATGTTTGGAGGATACAATGGCGAACCTGTTCTTTATACTGTTGATATCACTGGGAATTATTTAAAGTATAAGGCTAATGCTATTGGTGAGAATGATGAGAAGATTAAGAAACTTTTGAAAGAAAGGTATACTAAGGATTTGAGTTCTCGTGAAGCTATAAAGTTGGGACTTGATATCTTTAAGGAAGTTCAAGGGGAAAATTTTAGTATTGACAAATTTGACGTGGGAATTGTAAAGGAAGGTAAGATTGAGAAGTTGCAGGGTAAGGAATTGGAAATTAAGTAAGATTAATAAACTTCAAACTCTCATATTTGATATGGTAGATACTGTTGCACGGATAAAAAAGGAGGGAAAGCATTTTGAGATTCTTGTAGATTTGGATGAGGCTATGAAGGTTAAGAAAGGTGAAGGAAACTTGGATGTTGCTGTTTTGACTAATGCTGTTTTCCATAATTTGAAATCTGGTGAACATGCTTCTGAAAATGAATTAAGGGATGCATTTGGTAGTAAGGATTTTCTTACGGTTGCGGAGAAAATTATTAGGAATGGTGAGGTTGTTAGAACGACTGACTCGATTAAGGCTGAGCATGAACAGAAGTATAAACAGGTGGTTGATTTTCTTTCGAGAAATGCGGTTTCTGCGGAAGGGAGACCTTATACGCCAGATAGGATTATGAAAGCGTTGGAGGAAGCTAAGGTTAGTGTTAAAAATAAGCCTATTGAATCGCAGGTTAGTGAGATTATTGATCAGTTGTCTAAGGTATTACCGATAAAGATTGAGTTGAAAAAGGTTCGGCTGACGATTCCAGCAATTCATACGGGTAGGGCATACGGGATTGTTAAGGAATTTATGGTTGAGGAGAAATGGGAAAATAATGGTAATTTAGATGTAGTTGTGGAGATGCCGACTGCATTGATTTTTGATTTTTATGATAGGATTAATGGGGCGACGCATGGTAGTGTACTCTCGGAAGAACTAAAATAGTAAAAGGTCTGAAGAGATTGAGTGAGGAATTGAAACAGTAAATATTTTTAGAGAGGTTGAAATCTTAAGGTGTAGCTTTAAACAATATCTTGTTTTATTATGTCTAATTTAATTTGGTGCTAACATTTCAAAAAATACTTAAATCCCTAATCGTTTGAATAATTATGAAGTTTATTGATACTAGAGAATACAATGGATTTAAGACAGAATTTTTTATCTTACCAAAAACAGAGAAATTTCTGCTTGAACAAGGAATAAATATCAAGGATTATTTAATGGATAGTTTTCATTGGTATAATCATATGATTTTTGATTTGCTCGATCCTAATTTAGATGAAAATTGGTCTGAAGAAAAAGAAACTCGCAGAAATTTCAAAGTTGTTTTCTGTGGGATAATTGAAAGACAGACTAACGAACCAGAAGGTCTTGTTAAAGAAGGTCTTGTTGAAGATTTTGAGTTTGATAAATCAAAAGTTCTTAATGATATTCATACACCAATCCATCTAGAAAACAAAAGCTCTTTCGCTATTCGAGAAAAAATTCTTATTGATTAGAACACACCAAATTGAACTCTGTGGTTTGCTTCGCAAATCCTCAGGGGATGGTTTGTTTAAACTAGATGATGAACATAGAGTTATTTTATTCTAAGATAACTAATATTATTCTAAATCTTTCGTTAAGATTTTGTTAGGCAATGTTATGTAATGATTTTGTGATAATTTTCTTTTATTATTTCTGTGAAATAGTTAAAAAATAAGTTATTAACTTTTAAGTAGTAAAATAAACGAAAGATTTATAAAGATTTAATCGTTATATTTGTTATGAAAAATAAATTGGAAACATTAGAGGATAAATCTAATAAGCCAAATCCAAATCAGTGGTTACCGATTTGGGGAGTTGGTCAAATTATAAAAGATTTAAAAAATGGTAACCCGACAATAATCACCAAAAAAACTAGTGATGGAATTGAAGGGAGAAATCCATTTATATATACGGGAATTGTGCTTTATCAATCACTTTCAATAGTGTTAGCAACTAAGGGAACACTTTATAGTTTACACCCTCTTGTAGAAAAATTATTCTAAAAATTTTTCTAGGCAAAGCTGAAATCTAACTCTAAGCAGAAAACTTTATAAAGCGTTTTTACAAAAAATAATTATAAGATAAGAAATTGATAGTAAAAATTATAGATTATCTAATAAATAAATGGTTAAAAAAGGACGACAAATTGTTGTTCCCGGCGAAGTTGTTGCGACGGGAAATGAGTTTTTACCTGGCGACGGTGCTTATAGAGATGGGCAAGATGTTGTAGCAGGAAGGTATGGGATTTTGGATATTCAGGAGAAGCAAGTTAGAGTAGTTCCGATTTCAGGAGCTTATTACCCTCGAAGAGGTAACACGATTATTGGAACTATTGTAGATATTACTTTTAACGGATGGTTGATTGATTTTGGTGGGGCACAGAATGCGTTTTTGCCGGTTGCTGAAGTTCCACGATATATTAACCGAAATGAATTAAGAGAGTTTCTTGATTTTGGTGAGACTGTTGTTGTTAAGGTTTGGGATGTCAAGGCTCGAGGTATCGACGTTTCTATGAAGATGAGAGGTTTTGGAAAAATTGAAGGTGGGATGATTATTCCTGTTAATTCAAATAAGGTTCCAAGAATTATTGGGAAGGAAGGAAGTATGATTAAGTTAATTCAAGGGGCGACAGGTTGTGAGATTACTGTTGGACAGAATGGAAAGGTTTGGATTTCTGGAAAGGATGGAGATAGTGAAATTGCTACTAAAAAAATTATTGAATTTATTGCAGAAAATATTGTTATCTCTGGTCTAACTGAAAAGGTTGAAAAGATGATTAAAGAAATGGGTTTTAAGACAAGTGGTATAGAAATCATTGCAGAAAATACTGATGAGGGAAGTGAAGAATAATGGGAGAAGGAATTTATACTAAGCGGGAAGATGGAAGAGCTTTTACAGATGTTCGTTCTATGAAAGCTAATGTTGGAATTGTCCCAAGTGCTGATGGTTCTGCTAGTTTTGAAACTGGTAAGACAAAGGCTATTGCGGTTGTTAGAGGACCTAGAACTTTGCATCCACAACATATGCAGAATGCACAAACTGGAATTTTGAGAGTTTCTTATGGGATGATGCCATTTTCTGTTGAAGATAGAATTAGACCTGGACCAAATAGGAGATCTGAAGAGATTAGTAAGGTTACTGAATGGGCTTTGAGTTCTGTTGTTGATTTAAGTGGTTTCCCAAATACTGTTGTTGATGTTTTTGTTCAGATTCCTCAGGCTGATGCTGGAACGAGAGTTGCAGGTATTAATGCTGCTGCTTTGGCCTTAGCTCATGCTGGAATTCCTATGAAAGAAATGGTCTCTGCTATTGGTGTTGGAAAGATTGATAAGACTCTTGTTGTTGATTTAGATAAGTTTGAGGATTCAGTTTTCCACGACGGGGAAGGTTCGACTGATATTCCTGTTGTTGTAACTTCAAGGACTAAGGAAATTGCACTTTTGCAGTTAGATGGGAAAATTTCTGTTGATGAATTTAAACAGACTATAGAAATGGCTAAAAAGGCTTGTGATGATGTTTTGAAAGTTCAGATTGATGCTTTGAAAAATATGTCGGAGGTAAAGGATGAGTAATTTTATTATTCCTAATTTGCAGAAGGAAAAGATTGAGTCGTATTTGAAAGAAGGAAAGAGACTTGATGGACGAAAGGCTGAGGAATATAGGGAGCTTTTTGTTGAGGATGGAGTTAGTGAAAATTCTGCGAGTGCTGTTCGTGTTAGATTTGGAAAGACGGAGGTTTTGGCAGGAGTTCATTTGGCTTTAGCTGTTCCTTATCCTGATAGTCCTGATAGTGGAACTTTTATGACTAGTGCTGAGTTACATCCTATGGCGTCGCAACAGTTTGATATTGGTAGACCTGGGATTAATTCTGTTGAACTTGCTAGAGTTATTGATAGAGGAATTAGAGAGTCTGGATTTATTGATATGAAGAAGTTGTGTATCAAGGAAGGCGAGAAAGTTTACCAAGTTTTTGTTGATATTGTTGCTATTAATGATGACGGAAATTTGTTAGATGTTGCTGGACTTGCGGCTTTGATTGCTTTGGGAAGGGCTCGTATGCCTATCTATAATGAAGAGGAAGATAAGATTGAAGGATATAGCGAGACTGAGAAAATTCCTTTAGAGAATGATGTTCTTTCTTTTAGCATGACGTTTCACAAAGTTGGTAATGTGATTGTTGCGGATGTTGGACATGAAGAGGAAGCAATTTCCAAGTTTAGATTGACTGTTGCTATGGGAGATAATGGGGGGGTCCCAAGGATTACGGCTATGCAGAAAGGTAAGGCTGGAACTATTTCGAGTGATGATATGGAAACTATTTTAAAGCTTGCTGAATCTAAATGGGCAGAGATGTTTCCTAAGGTAAAGGAATACGTTTTCAAATAAGATGATGAATAAAGAATTTTCAAAATATGAGAGAGCGCGAATTATTGGGGCTCGGGGCTTGCAAATTTCTATGGATGCTCCGATTTTGATGGATATGGATGAAAAGGAATTAGATGGTGTTAATTATGATCCTTTGGTAATTGCTGAGAAAGAACTTGATAGTGGAATTTTACCTATTTCAGTTAATAGACCAATGCCTGAACGAAAAGAAGCTGATATTCAAAAAATTAAGGTTGAGGAAACTGATGGTTCAGATGCTGAGAAAGAAGAGTTTGAAAAAGAAGAAGGGATTGAAATTGCTAATGATGGGGAGATGTTAGAGCTTGTTAATTCTGGCGAAGAATCAAAAAGTGATGAGAGTTTGGAGAATGTTAGTTCTGAAGATAGAGAGTAAGTTTTATTAATGTTCTTTTATTTTTATTGGTATGTTTATTAGAGAGTTGGTACCGAGTTTTGTGAAGAATTCTCGTGGAGAGAGGACTGTGCAGATTATGTTAGTGACTTATGAGGGGCGGTTTAAGGTGTCGGCACCGTCGGGAAAATCGAAAGGAAAGCATGAGGTGCCTTCGTATAATTCTAAGGGGATTGATAGGAGCATGAAGCTGTTGAGGGTTTTTTGTAGACGATTGGAGAATCGGAATTTTATGATTAGGAAGATTGATGATTTGAAAAAGGTTGTTGAGGTGGTGCGGAGGTTCGAAACGAGGTATGGACGGTTTGGTGGGAATGTGACTTATGCAATTGAGAGTGTGTTTTTGAAAGGTGCGGCTGCAGATAATAATAAGGAGTTTTGGGAATTTATTAATGATGAGGTGAATAATGGGAAGAAGCCAAAGATGCCTATGCCCGTCGGGAATTGTATTGGGGGAGGTTTGCATTCGAAGGTGATTGATGGTAAGAGACCTGATTTTCAGGAGTTTTTATTGATTCCGAAGGAGAAGACTTTTTCGAGAGCAGCGACGGTAAATTTGAGGGCTTATGAGTATGCTCGGAAATTATTGAAGGCTCGAAGTAGAAACGATGAGGGAGCTTGGAGGACGAATAAAACTAATGAGGAAGTGCTTGATGTTTTGAAAACAGTTGCGAAGAAATATAAATTGCGGATTGGGTTAGATATTGCAGCGTCGACGTTTTATGATAAGGGTTATTATAATTATAAGAATAAGAGTTTGGTTAGGGATAAGGTTGACCAAGCAGATTATGTTGAGAGGTTGATTAAGAAGTATAAAATTTTTTACGTCGAGGATGGGATGCAGGAAGAGGATTTTTCGGGGTATAAGGAACTTTTGAATGTTGTTAAGAAAGGAACTTTGATTGTTGGAGATGATTTGACGACGACGAATTTGAAGTTGGTGCGACGGGCGGTGAATGGGGAAGCGATTAATGCGATGATAGTTAAGCCAAATCAGATTGGGTCTATTATTGAAGTTAGAGATGTTGTGAATTTTTGTAAGAAAAATAAGATTGTTATGATTTTCTCGCATCGGTCTGGAGAGACAATGGATGATACTCTTGCAGATTATTGTGTCGGGTTTGGAGGACAGTTTTTGAAGACGGGGATTTTTGGTAGGGAGAGATTGATTAAGTTACGTAGGGTGATGATGATAGAGAAGAGCTTAAGATGAAAATAAGAAAAGCTACAAAAAAAGATTTGGATGAATATAAGATTATGAGAAAGGAGAGTATGGATTTCTTTTCTAAAATTTCTGGAGAGAAAATATTTTTATCGGATAGAGGGATAGGGGAGGAATTTGAAATGTATTTGTCCAAACGAGATAATACTTTGCTGATTTTAGAAGTTGGTGATGAGATTGCAGGATATATGAGTTATATGATTAAGAAAAACAAATATAAGAATTTTGCATATCTCGACGACATTTTTGTTAAAAATGAATTTAGAGGACAAGGATATGGCAAGAAATTAGTCCGGCATTTTATGAAAATTGCAAAAGAAAAAGGCGTTGAGAAAATGGGGCTTGGAACTCGAGTAGAAAATAAGAATGGAATCAAACTTTATAAGAAATTAGGATTCAAAGTGATTGGGTATAATTTTGGGAAGAAAGTTTTGTCAAACAAAACTAAATAATTTTAGTCAGTAACTTTATAAACCAATAATTCTCTCCAATTGTACGTGTTAGGTGCAGACCTCGGAAACGAGTAGTAGCGTTCACTCCTGAGCGGAATTATAAATTATTAAAATGGCAAAAAAAGAAGAAACTGTTGCGATTACTGAAGTAGATGGGGCTGTGAAGAATGTCTCTAATGTGGACGGTGATGGGGTAAAGAAAGAAGACCAGACGATTTTAACTCCTCTTGAGGATTATATTAAGACGGCTTCGTATTTGGGGATGAAGGTTATTACTCCGACGATGAAGAAGTATGTTTATCGAAGGAGACTTGATGGTCTTGCGATTTTGAATACGCTTTTGGTTGATAAGAAATTGGCGGATGGAATTGATTTTATTAAGCAGTTTAAGCCAGATGATTGGACTTTGGTTTGTAAGAGGGAGGCTGGATGGAGAGGTGCTAAGATGTTCCACGAGTTGACAGGGGTAAGAACTTTTACTAAAAAGTATCCTTCGGGAATTTTGACGAATACTATGTTGAATAATTTTATTGAGACGAAGATGATTTTGATTTGTGATCCTTGGTTAGATAAGAATGCTTTGGCCGATGCTAAGAATATAAGAATTCCAGTTATTGGACTTTGCGATACAAATAATCATACTGCAGATATCGACGTTGTGATGATTGGAAATAATAAATCTAATAAATCTCTTGGGCTTTTTTTCTGGTTGTTGGCTAGAGAATATATGAAAGCATATAAGATTGATAAGCCTTTACCGAGCCTGGAAGAGTTTGTTGGTGAGGCAATTATTTTGGAAGAGCCACGAAAGAAAAAGTTAGCGAGGGAAAAGAAAGAACAGGAATTGAAGTCTGGCGAGGGTGCTATTGAAGAGAGAATGAAAGCTTTGGCAGAAAAAGCTGATGAAGAATCTAGGGAAGTTGGAGAAGGGGAGAGTGTCAGCGTTGGCGAAAAGGTAAAAGAAGGAGTTTAGTTACCTAGATTTTGTAGAGATAAATTTATATATTGGTTTATTCTGGATAATATATGGGTGTGAAAAAGCAGTTTGCGAAAATTAAAGAAAATTGGTTGATTATTGTTTTAGCGATTGTTTTATTTTTGTTTATGTCTGGCGGGAGTGGATTTTTGGGTAATGTTATGATTAGTGGGATGGATAAATCATGGTCTCTGGGGGGGTCTGAAATGATGGGCTTGACAGATTCAATGGAAAGGGGCTACTATCCTGGATTAACAAATTCCGATTTTGCACCTGAAGTTGAAGAAAGAAAGTTAATTAAAACTACACGTTTGTCGACGGAGATTAAGAGGGGATTATTTAATGAAGCTGAAACTGAATTAAAAAACATTATAATTTCATCCGATGCCTATTTATTAAATGAGCAAGTAAATAAATATGGAAGCGAAAGAAAATCATATTACCAAGGTTCTTATCAACTAAAAGTCGATACTGAAAAGTATGATTCTGTGATTTCTCAATTGAAGAAAATTGGGAAAGTGGAATCTTTCAATGAAAATACAAATGATGTTACTGGAAGATATACTAATCTTGAGATAGAGATCGAAGTAGAAAAGCAGAGACTTTTACGATATGAAGAAATATATGGTAGTGCAAAAAGTGTGAGTGATAAGATTGAGTTAAGCGATAGAATTTTTAATCAAGAAAGGACAATAAAATATCTCGAGGATTCTTTGAAAAATATTGACCAACGGATTGATTATTCTACAATCTATTTTTCAATGAATGAAGAGCGTTCAGAATATTATGATATTGTTTTTGTAAAGTTATCTTCTTTGATAAAAAGTTTTATTGGAAGTTTTAATAATTTAATTCAACTTATTTTTGTTCTAATTCCTTGGGGGATTGCTTTATGGATTATTAGGTTTGGATGGAAATTTTTTAAGAAGAAGTAATTTTAATCTAACCGTCGATAAAAATTTATTAATTAATCGAAAATTCTTCTGAATAAAATTTTTCTCTTCGGGATGCAGAAAACTTTATAAACGGACTTTTGCGAGTATTATTATAAAATGAAAACTTTGGAGATAATATCCAAAGCTTCAATTAATAATTTTGAGGCTAGAATGAGTGCTCGACCATTGAGTCGGGTGTGATGATGATCAATTCTAGTTATGTCTTAAAGCAATGGAGCGATCTTTCTAACTAATTATTATTTGATTCTGTGAATTTGAATTAAATAGGAACATCAGTGCTGATGTCATTTGAAAAATTATTTAGATATTATATACATTGATTTATATTAATAGCAAATTTCAAGAGGTTACCTTTAATCTTTTGAAAACAAAAAGGATTTGGTTCTTCGGAATCATAAATGAACAATTTTGTTTAATTCCAGTTTATCCTGCTGGAGGATGCAGCTATTTGGTTTGGGTTTAGACATGCAAGTTTTTTGCCGTCGTAAGATAGGTGAAAGCAAACTGCTCAGTAACACGTAGATAATCTACCCTTGAGTTAAGGATAAGCACGGGAAACTGTGTCTAATACTTAATAGGGGATTCGACCTGGAAAGGTATTTCCCTGAAACTCGTGCTCAAGGATGAGTCTGCGGATGATTAGCTTGTTGGTGGGGTAACTGCCTACCAAGGCGATGATCATTACGGGCTCTTAGCGGAGTTGCCCGGAGAAGGAATCTGAGACACTATTCCTAGCTCTACGGAGTGCAGCAGTCGCGGAACTTTTACAATGCACGCAAGTGTGATAAAGCAAACCAAAGTGTTTTTCTTATAGAAAAACTTTTTCTTAGTGTAAAAATCTAGGAGAATAAGGACTGGGAAAGACTGGTGCCAGCCGCCG
>JAGLIS010000022.1 GCA_023142835.1 Candidatus Pacearchaeota archaeon
ATGTTGATGGTTATCCTGTCGACGGGGGTTTAATGGATTTGCGGCTTGGTGCTATTGATCCAGGTGTTAGGTGTCGAACTTGTGGTGGGCGGTTGAAAGAGTGTTTGGGTCATCCTGGAATGATTGAATTGGCTCGGCCGATTGTTCATATTAAATATTTGCCTATTATTGATATGGTTTTGAGATCGACTTGTGAGGCTTGTGGAAAAGTTTTGATTAAGGATGAGAAGGATTTGAATAAGGAATTAATTGATAGGATTAAGAAAGCAAAGGATGGGAAAAAATGTCCGCATTGTAGTATTGTTCAGGAAAGGGTTAAACTTGAGAAGCCGTGTACTTTTAGAAGTGGGCGAAGGAGATTATTTCCTTCAGAGATTCGTGAGAGGTTGGTTAATGTTCCTGATGAGGATTTGAAAGTTTTGGGGATTAAGGCTGCTACTTTAAGACCTGAATGGGCTATTTTAACACTATTGCTTGTTCCGTCCGTCGCTGTGCGTCCTTCGATTACATTGCAAACTGGTGAGAGGTCAGAAGATGATTTAACTCATAAGTTGTCAGATATTATTAGATCTAATCAAAGGCTTTGGGAAAACTTAAACGCTGGTGCTCCGGAAGTTATTATTGAAGATCTTTGGGATTTATTACAATATCATATTACTACTTTCTTTGATAATTCTATTGCTAAGATTCCTCCTGCGAGACACCGGAGTGGTCAGCCATTGAAGACGATTACTGAAAGAATTAAGGGAAAGGAAGGTAGGATTAGGAAAAATTTGGCAGGAAAGAGAGTTAATTATTCTGCAAGGACGGTTATTTCTCCAGATCCTAATTTAAAGTTGAATGAAGTTGGTATTCCATTATCTGTTGCGAGTGTTTTAACTGTCGCTGAGAAAGTTACTTCGATTAATATTAATCGTATGAAAAAGTTAATTGCGGCTAAGAATTATCCTGGAGCTAATTATATTATTCGGCCTGATGAAAAGAGGAAGAGGATTACGGATGAGTTGAGAGAAGATTTGCAGAATGAAATTGAGCCAAGTTATATTGTTGAAAGGCATCTGGTAGATGGGGATGTTGTTTTGTTTAATCGGCATCCGTCTTTGCATAGAGCGTCGCTTATGGCTCATTTGGTGAAGGTTCTTCCAGGGAAGACGTTTAGGATTCATCCAGCTGTTTGTGCTCCTTATGGTGCGGATTTTGATGGTGATGAGATGAATATTCATGCTCCCCAGACTGAGGAAGCTAGAGCGGAGGCAAAGATTTTGTTGAATGTTAATGAGAATTTATTTTCACCTAAAAATAATATGAATTTTATTGGTTGTGTTAATGATGCTGTTAGTGGTAATTTTATCCTTCGTGATTCTGAGCTGAGCAAGGAAGATGCATCTCAGTTATTATATGAAAATGATATACCTGTGGGGAATTTGAATAAGAATAATTTTGGGAAGGATATTTTTGCGAAACTTATTCCGAAAGAAATTGCAAATGAGAATATTGATTCTAAAGGATTCAAGGGTGGTAGTGGCGCTGTTTTGAAAATTTCTGATAAGGAGTTTGGTCGGGAAAAGACTATTGAACTTTTGAGGAGAGTTTTTTCTTTGGGAGCAACTTTTTTATCTAGGACAGGGTTCACTCTTTCTGTGGATGATCTTAATGTTTCTGAGGAAGTTAAGAAGAAGACTCAGAAGATTATTGAAGCTGCTGAAGTTAAAACTCAGAAGATTATTGAGAGTTATTATGATGAGAGTCTTGAATGTTTGCCTGGAAAGAGTGCTGAGGAGACAAGGGAAACTAAGATTTTGCATGCATTGAATGAGACAAGAACAGATGTTGGTGATGTGGTTAAGGGATGTTTCCCTAAGGATAATTTGGCGAATAAGATGATTAGCTCGGGAGCTGGGGGAAGTTTGTTGAATATTACTCAGATTTCTTGTTCGGTTGGACAGCAGGTGCTTAATGGACGTAGAATTGATTTTGGTTATACTGAGAGGACTTTGCCGTTTTTCAAGAAAGGGGATTTATCTCCAAGACCTCATGGATTTATTTATAGTTCTTTGATGAAAGGTTTTGAACCAGATGAATTGTTTTTTGGGGCTATGACTGGACGAGATGGTTTAATGGATGTTGCACTTAGAACTCCTAAGTCTGGTTATTTGTTCAGGCGATTGGCGAATGCTCTGCAAGATTTGGTTGTGGCTTATGACGGAACGGTGAGGGATGCTTCTAATAATATTGTCCAGTATGTTTATGGTCTTGATGGTCTCGATATTTCTGCTAAGCATAAGAATGGGAAGGTTGCGCCTGGAGAGGCTATTGGTGTTGTTACGGCTCAATCTTTTGGTGAGGCGTCGACGCAGATGGTTCTTAATGTTTTCCATGCGGCAGGTGTAGCTGAAATGCAGGTTACGCAAGGTCTTCCGAGACTTGTTGAAATTTTAGATGCGAGAAAATTGCCTAAGACTCCGTCGATGGAGATTTATTTGGATAAGGAACATAATAATGAGAATGATGCGAGAATTATTGCGGAGAAAATTAAGGAAGTTAAGTTGAAAGAGGTTCTTTCGGATATTGCGATTGATTTTGGTTCTAAAAAAATTAAGGTTGGTGTTGATGCAAAGGGATTGAAGATAGCACATATTAGTCTTGATAGTGTTGTGAAGGTTTTGGATGAAAAAGGTTTTAGTGCGAAAAAGTCTTCTGATGGTTTTGTAATTGATATGGCTAAAGAAGATTTTAAGACAATTTACAAGGTTAAGGAGAAAATTAAGGAAGTTATATTGACAGGTGTTAAGGATATTTCGCAGGTTTTGGTTGTTAAGAGGGAGAATGATTATGTTATCTTGACTGCTGGTTCGAATTTAAAGGAGATTTTGAAATTTAAGGGTGTTGGAAGTGATAAGGTTATTACTAATGATATTCATGAGATTGCGAATATTTTGGGTATTGAGGCTGCACGACAGGCAGTAATTAATGAGATTCAAGCTGTTGTTACTTCTCAAGGCCTTGCGATTGATGGGAAACATGCAATGCTTGTTTCAGATACGATGACAGCGTCGGGAGTTGTTAAGGGTATTACTCGTATGGGTATTATTTCTGATAAGAATTCTATTTTAGCGAGGGCATCTTTTGAGACACCAGTTCCACAATTTGTTCAGGCGACAAAGACTGGTAAAAGAGATAAGTTAGCTTCGGTAATTGAGAATATTATTTTGAATCAACCAGTTCCTGTTGGAACGGGTCTTCCAGGGTTATTAGTTAAGGTTACTGGTTCTTTAGCGGAGCGGGCAAAATTGAAAGGAGATAAAAATGTCAGTAAAGGAAATTAAGGAGGCGATAGGGCAGGGGAAGGTTTATTTTGGAATTCGACAGGCTTTGAAGCATGTAAAAAATTTGTCTAATGTTTTTATTGCTAAAGATACTCGGGATGAAACTGTTGAAATGCTTGATGCGTCTGGAGTTGAATTTATTGTTTTGAAATTTAAAGAAGATTTATCTAAAGAATTAAATCTTGATTTCGAGTGTGAAGTTTTTTCTATCGCGTCTAAAGATAGAATTTCTGTGAAGGTAAAAAAATAAGATGGCGGGAACTATTGATATGCAGTTGATGAGGTATATTAATTTATTTGGTAAGATAACTAAAGTTCCGACGACGAAATGTTTTGTTTATAATAATCAAATAGTTTTTGTGGTTCCGAAGGCACAAGTTTCAATGGCGATTGGAAAGAATGCGGAAAATGTTAAGAAGCTTAATGATATTTTGAGAAGGAAAATTAAGGTTGTGGCTATGCCTATTTTTGATAGTTCCTCGGTAAACGGGGGTGGTGGAGAAATTGGAAAATTTATTGAAGCTGTTGTTAGTCCTGTAGAATTTAATAGGGTTGAGTTAAAAGAAAATACTTTGGTGGTTAATGCGGGTCGTCAGAGTAAAGCGACTTTGATTGGAAGAGGTCGTCAGAGAGAAAAGGAATTGTCTGATGTTTTGAGGAATTTTTTTGGTATTTCTAAATTGCGAATTGTCTAAGCCCAGGGAGATATCTCCCTCGGCTGTGTACCCTCTTAGTTAGCGATGATTTAAAATTTATTTTTCATTTGGTTTTTGTTGCACAAAAACTTCGCGTGAAAAATGAAATTTGAAATATCGTATTTAATGCAAATTAAAATTTCTTAACGGTTATGTCCAACTTCGTCGGACAACCTGAACCTAAAATTTTAATTTGCGGGGAAGGGGAAATGGCTTGGGCAACTGAGAAGGGTGTTGATAAAACTTTCATTTAAAAAAAGGATGAGCGAAGAATTTAAAGAAGAATTTTTGTGTAAGAAGTAAATCATTTTTTGGATTTTATATACAAAGCTAATTTCTGCGGAAGTTTTATAAAGCAAAATTTCACTTAAATTATATTATATTATGGGATTGATGAATGCATTGAAGTTGAAGAAGGCACGAAAGAAATTTCGAGATAATAAGTTGCCTGAGAAGAAGAAGCGTCTTGGAATTAGTTTGAAGTTTGATCCTATCGGGAGAGCGTCGCAGGCGAGAGGTATTGTTATTAAGAAAATTCAGAAGGAAGCTAAGCAACCTAATTCGGCTATGAGGAAGTGTTGTAGGGTTCAGTTGATTAAGGGTGGGAAGGAAGTTACGGCTTTTATTCCGGGAAATTTGGCGCAGAAATTTGTTGATGAGCATGATGAGGTTCTTATTGAGAGAATTGGTGGAAAACAGGGACGGACGAAAGGGGATTTGTCTGGTGTGCGGTTTCAGGTTATTAAGGTAAATGATCAGCCTTTAGCTAGACTTTGGTCTGGTAAGATTGAGAAGGGGAGGCGATAGGATGAATGTATTTGAATCTTCAAGATTGGGATACTTGATAAATAAAAATGTAGATGTTAGGATATTGAGTTCATCGAATTTATCAAAGGTTAGTGGAACTTTAATTTTTGGAACTAAGGATGAGGATAGTAATGAAATTATTCCGGTTGGGACTTGTGATAAAGACTATCAAGGGGATCCATCTACGGGTTGGTATGTTGTTGTTGAGAGTAAGGGGTATGCTGAAAGGCTTTTTAGGAATCCTTTATGTTATATAGATGGTTACAAAAGGGAGATTTATTCTCGTTCTGATTTTCCTAGTAATCGGATTCAAAGAGAAGATTTAAGGCAGGCTTATGGTATTTGTAATGGAGGTAGAGAATAATGGTAGAGATGAAAGTTTTTGGTTTATTTGATACTTCGGAAATTAGGGTTGAAGATCCTGGTTTGAAGAGAGTTATTAATTTGGATGCGAAGTTGATGTTGAAGTCACATGGTAGGATTAAGTGGGATCCGACGAGGGCGAAGGTTAATGTTGTTGAGAGGTTGATAAATTTATTGCAGGTTCCTGGTTCGCGAGGTAAGAAGCATAAGATTATTACTGGGCGAATTACTGGGAAGCAGGCACAGTGTACTAAAATTGTTATAGATACGTTTAAGATTATTGAAGAGAAAACTAAGGAGAATCCTTTGAAAGTTTTGGTTAAAGCGATTGAGAATGGAGCTCCACGAGATACGGTAATTGCTGTTGAGTATGGTGGTGCAAGGTATCCTCAGGCGGTTGATGTTTCTCCTCGGAGAAGGTTGAATTTAGTTCTTAGGTATATAGTTAATGGGTCTTATGATAAGGCGTTTAATAAGAAGGCAACTATTGTGGAGGCTTTGGCTAAGGAGTTAATGTTGGCTGCAGAAGGTAGTTCGGAGAGTTATGTGGTTTCTAAAAGGAATGATACTGAAAAACAAGCCGACGCAGCTCGGTAATTTTGATTCTTACTAGGTAATTTTGTCGTGATAATTTTCTTATGTGCGTAAGCACACTGCAAAAATTCTAACTTAAAAATTACCTAGTAAGAATCAAAATTGTTGGACAGTTGTTTTTGTTTAGGGAATGGAGTGATAACAGCGTCGGAAAGTTTATGTTTTGGTATGCAAACTTTTATAAAGAGTTTTTTCGATGGATTTATTATTATGGCTATTGATATAAATGAAAGGATAAAGGGATTACAAAAAAGTCCTAAGCATATTCGTAATATTGCTATTGCGGCACATATCGATCACGGGAAGACGACTTTTTCGGATAATCTTCTTGCTGGTGCGGGAATGATGAGTCATGATTTGGCGGGGAAGGCGAGAACTTTGGATTTTCATGAGGATGAAACTGAGAGGGGAATTACAATTGATTCGGCTTCGGTGTCGATGATTCATAATGTTGAGGGTGATGATTATTTGATTAATCTTATTGATACTCCTGGGCATGTTGATTTTGGTGGAGACGTTACTCGAGCTATGCGGGCTGTTGATGGTGCGATTGTTTTATGTTGTGCTTCTGAAGGTATTATGCCTCAAACGGAAACAGTTCTTAGGCAGGCATTGAAGGAAAGAGTTAAGCCAATTCTTTTTATTAATAAGGTTGATCGTTTGATTAGAGAGGTTAAGTTGACTCCAGAGGAAATGCAACAGAGGTTTGTTAAGATTATTAATGATGTAAATAAGTTGATTGCTCAGATTGCTGAGGAAGGATACAAGCAGAAGTGGCAGGTTAGCGTCGCTGATGGTTCTGTGGCGTTTGGTTCGGCTTTTCATAATTGGGCTTTGAGTATTCCTTATATGAAGAAGAAAGGTATTTCTTTTAAGGAAGTTATTGATGCTTCCGAGGCTGGAGGGGAGACATATAAAGATTTAGCGAAAAAAGCACCACTTCATGAAGTTGTTTTGAATATGGTTATTGATAATCATCCAAATCCTGTGACTGCTCAAGAATATAGGATTCCTAAAATTTGGCATGGTGATTTAGAGAGCGATGCTGCGAAAGATTTGATGAGTTGTAATATTGATGGTGAGGTTGCATTTGTTCCGATTAAGATTGTTATTGATCCTCATGCTGGTGAGGTTGCTTGTGGTCGTTTGTTTAGTGGGACGATTAAGCAAGGGGATGAGTTGTATATGAATATTGCTGGGACGAAAGTTAGGGTTCAGCAGGTTTCTATTTACAAAGGTGCTCAGAGATTTCAGATTGAAGAAGTTGTTGCGGGAAACATCGTCGGTATTGTTGGTTTGAGAAATGTCGTCGTTGGTGAGACTGTCTCAAAAAATCCTATTGAGCCTTTTGAAGCGATTAGTCATTTGTTTGAACCTGTTGTTACTAAATCTATTAGTGCAAAGAGGACTGCAGATTTACCGAAGCTGATTGAGGTTTTGAGACGAGTTGGTAAGGAAGATCCTTCTTTGAGGATTGAGATTAATGAGGAGACTGGGGAATCTTTGATGTCGGGAATGGGAGAATTGCATTTAGAGATTATTGAGAATCGGATTAAAACTGAGAAAGGGCTTGAGATTGAAATGGGTCCTCCGATTGTTGTCTTTAGGGAGTCTGTTGTTAAAGTGAGTGATGTTGCTATTGGACGTTCTCCGAATAAGCATAATGATTTTTTTATTACAGTTGAACCTTTAGAGGAGGCAATTGTTGAGGCTATTGTTGACGGGAAATTACCTATTGGTCGAATTAAAAAGAAAGATAAGGCGTTAGATGAAACTCTTGTTGGATTGGGCATTCCTCGGGATGAGGCTCAGCAATATAGGGATGTGTATAAGGGTTGTATTTTTTTGGATAAGACGAAAGGGATTGTTCAGATTGGTGAGGTTATTGAGTTGCTTTTAGATGCCTTTGAACAAGTTGTCGACGCTGGACCGTTGTCTCGGGAGCCTTGTCATAAAATGAAGGTTTCGGTTGTTGATATGAAATTGCACGAGGATGCGATTCATCGTGGACCTGCACAGGTTTATCCTGCGGTTCGAGAGGCGATTAAAGAAGCGTTTGCGAAGGCGACTCCAGCTATTTTTGAACCGGTTCAAATTCATCAAGTTGAAGTTCCTACGGAATTTATGAGTGCTGTGACTTCTTTGGTCTCGACGAAAAGAGGGACTTTGGTTGATGTTCAACAGGATGAATCAGGGGCTACGATTCGAGCAGAGCTTCCTGTTCAGGAAATGATTGGATGGACTAATGATTTGAGAAGTGCGACGGAAGGACGTGGTGTTTCGTCTTTGGTTAGCCAGTCTTTTAAGAGATTACCTAGTCAATTCCAGGAGAAAATTATTAAGCAGATTAGAGAGAGAAAAGGATTAGCCGAAAACCAGTAATCGACGGAACCTAAGGTTCCCTACAAGTAGCCTCCTCAGTTTGCGATGATTTAAAATTTATTTTTCATTTGGTTTTTGTTGCACAAAAACTTTGCGTGAAAAATGAAATTTGAAATATCGTATTTAATGCAAATGAAAATTTTTTAACGGTTCCGTCCAACTTCGTCGGACAACCTGAACCTAAAATTTTCATTTGCGGGGAAGGGAAAGGTCTTGGGCAACAGGGAGGGTTTAAAATAATAGGCGAATTTAGATAAATTATTAAACATTCTTTTATTTTATTATTAATATGTATATTAAAGACTTTAGACAATTAAATAAAGATGATGTGGCTATAGCTGGAGGTAAGGGGGCATCGTTGGGAGAGATGATGCAAGTAAACATTCCTATTCCGAAGGGTTTTGTTATTCTTTCTAATTCATTTGAAGAATTTATTAAAGGAAATGATTTGAATGTGGAAATTGATGCAATTCTTGATACTGTTGATTGTGAAAAAATTCATACTGTTGAAGAAGCGTCTGGAAGAATTCAGGCATTAATTATTAATACAGAGATATCAAAGGAAATTAGGAATGTAATAATAGAATCTTTTAAGGAATTGAATTCAAGATTTGTTGCAGTTAGAAGTTCTGCAACGTCTGAGGATTCTGTTTCTGCTGCATGGGCAGGTCAGTTAAACACTTATTTAAATGTTACAAGAGATGATTTATTGGAAAGTGTAATAAGGTGTTGGGCTTCTTTGTTCACACCGAGGGCAATTTTCTATAGGTTTGAAAAAAAGCTTCATGGAACTGACATTTCTGTTGCTGTGGTAATTCAAGAAATGGTCGAGAGCGAAGAATCAGGAGTAGCTTTTTCTGTTCATCCTGTGACAGAAGATTCGAATCAAATTATTATCGAAGCAGGATTAGGACTTGGGGAAGCGATTGTTTCAGGACAAATTACTCCTGATAGTTATGTTGTTGATAAGGAAGATTGGCATATTATTGATATAAATGTTAATGAGCAAAGTAAAGGTTTGTATAGAAAAGAAAATGGTGGAAATGAATGGAAGGAATTAGGAGAAAAAGGTAAGAAGCAGGTTTTGAATGAAAAAGAAATTTTAGAGTTATCTAAATTAATTATTAAAATTGAAAATCATTATGGTTTTCCTGTTGATGTTGAATGGGCAAAAGAAGGTGGGAAATTTTATATTACTCAGAGTAGGCCGATTACTACTTTAACAAATAAAGAAGAAAAGATTATTTTAATAAAAAAATTTTCTAGAGAACACTCACTTTTTTATATGGAAAATTGGTCTTATTCTCAAATCTATCATACCTTTAAAATTTTAGGAGGTCATATAAAAAATTTAATCTATCTTTCAGAATCAGAAAATCCACAAATAAGTTCATGGTATGATCCTATGGAAGTATTACAGCTTTATGGGTTGGTTGTAGAAAAAAGCAAAAACCCGTTCTTTTTTAAGTGGATTGAAAAAGAATTTGAAAGGTTGTGGCAAAAAATAGAGCCATATATTAAAAAAAGAAAAAAAATTAATTCTATTTATGAATTAAGAAAATTTAGAGAAAATATTATTAAATTTTATGGACCATATATTGTAGTTTATGTATCTCCGGATATTTCCGAGTTGGATGAAAATTATAAAAAATTATCATTGAGGCTAAGAGAAAAAGTTCAAGAAATTATTAATGACATTGATGAAGTTTATTTAGACTTTTTTATTGTTAAATTTCCTAATTACGAAGTCATTGCGAATTTTTTAACCGCAGAAGAAATATTTAGCTTAGAGAAATCTAACTTTTCCAATTCAAAATTAAAAAAAATTAGGGAAAGGAAAGAAAAAGGATATTTTTTGTTGAATAATAAATTATATCTTTATAATGAGTTAGCCAAGGTATTAAAAATGAATAATCTCAATTTAGAAAATTACAAGGTGAAGAAAAAAGTTTTCACAGGAAATTTAGAAAAAAATTTGGATATGCTTGGCATTAGATTAGAAGATAAAAAATCGGCAGTTTCTGGAGAAGCCACAGCAAGTAAAAATCAAATTAAAGGGCAAATTGCATATAAAGGAAGGGTAATTGGAAGAGTGAAAATTATTTCAAGTATAAAAGATTTATCAAATGTGGGGCATTGTGATATTTTAGTTGCTGCCATGACAATGCCAAAATATTTGCCTGCCATGAAAAAAGCAAAGGGTTTTATTACTGATGAAGGGGGAGTTACATGCCATGCTGCGATTATTGCTAGAGAAATGAAAAAACCATGTGTGATAGGAACAAAGTTTGCAACACAAGTTCTTAAGGATGGTGATATGGTGGAGGTTGATGCTGATGAAGGTGTTGTTAAAATTTTGGAAAATGATGGTGGAAAACAAGATCTTTTTGAAAAAGCATACACAAGAGATACTTCTGCTATTATTCAGCAAGCATGGTATTCTTCCTTGCGGAATTCCAAAAAAACATATAATTGGTCTCTTCCAGAGGGGCACCCAGTAATTCATTATATGAGTGAAGGGATTATAGAAGTATGGGAAAACGAATCATACACGCAAGAATTATTAGATTTCTTATTTGGAGAAAATAAAAAAGATGATTTCTTTTTCAAAAAGCACATAGCAAATTATAAGAAAATATTACAACAGTTGAGAAAATATTGGAAAAAGGGTGAATTGAGTTCTGTAGAAGAGTTTGAAAAAGTTATTAATCTTATCTTTGAAGGAATGTTAGGATTTATTGTAATGTATTATTCTGCTTGTGACGAACGAACACCAGAATCAATACGGAAAAAAGCATTTCTTATAAGAGATGCCGATGTTTATTTCGACGAAAATGATAAATTAATTAGAAAAAGTTTACTTAATATTTATCCTAGCATCAAAGGATATGAAACAACTATTTTAAGTAATGAAATTAAGAATATTCCGAAAAAAGAAGAATTAAAGCAAAGAAAAGAAAATTTTATTTTTATTGGTGAGCAAGAGAAACGTACGATTCCATTCAAAGAATTTGTAAATTCCCACTCTGAATTTCAATTTAATATAGAAGTTCCTTCTAAAGATATTAAAGATGTAATAAAAGGTTCTTCTGCATATCATGGGAAGATTAAAGCAAAAATTAGAATATTAAAGAGAAAAGAACAAATTAATGAGATAGAGAAAGGAGAAATTTTAGTTTCTCCTATGACAACTCCGGATTTTTTACCTGCTATGAAGAAAGCTTCAGCATTTATAACTGACGAAGGAGGAATTACATGTCATGCTGCAATTGTTGCTAGAGAATTAAAAAAACCGTGTATAATCGGAACAAAATTTGCAACACAGGTTTTAAAGGATGGAGATTTAGTAGAAGTAGATGCAAACGAGGGAGTTGTCAAAATACTGGATAAAGAGAAATCTGTTATCCTATCTCGTTCATTTTCAAGGGAACATTCTTTATTCTATGTTTATGTATGGAGTAAAAATAATACACGACACTTAAGCGATTGGTTAGATGATAATTTTAATAATATTCTTTTTATAAAAGAAAAAGATTCAAATAAAATTTCAGTATTGTTTGATAATAATGAATTAGAGAAATTCAATGAATCAATTATTAAAGCATACAGAGAAGATAAAGATTTTTTTAATAAATTAAAAAGAGATTTTTATAATTTATGGGATGGACTTTTCCCTTATGTTAGCAACAAAAAGAAGATAAAGTCTATATCGGAGTTAGAAGAATTTTATAAAAATTGGATAAATTGGTGGTCTCCAATGGCAATTTTTATGGTAACTGGAGATATAAAAGAAATTCCAAAAAAATATAGGGATCTAGCTATAAAGACAAGAGAAGATACACAAGAATATTCTGATGAAGGAGATAATGTTTTTGTAGAATTTTTTAGAAATAAATTTCCTGAATATAATGATTTAACTTATCTTATCACTCCTCAAGAAGTTTTTTTATTAAAGGATGATAAATTATCCGAGAAACAAAAATCTGAAATTATAAGTAGGTCAAAAGGATGTGCTTTAATAAATAATAAATTATTATCTTTACAAGAATTGCATGAATTTTTAGATGATAAAAAATTGAAATTAGAGGCCTTAAATAGTGAAGAGATAACTGAGCTTAAAGGACAAGTTGGATGCAAAGGTTATGCTGAAGGAAAGGTTTGCTTGATACAGCATAAAGATGATATATTAAAATTAGAAAAAGGAGAGATATTAGTTACAGAAATGACTTCTCCGGAATTTGTTCCTGCTATGAAGAAAGCTTCGGCAATAATAACTGATGAAGGAGGCGTTACTTCTCATGCAGCGATAGCAAGTAGAGAGCTTAACAAACCATGTGTTATAGGAACAAAATTTGCAACACAAGTTCTTAAGGATGGTGATGAAGTTGAAGTAGATGCTGAGAAAGGGATTGTTAAAATACTCAAAAAAAATTAAATCTGTCGGTACCATAATAAGATTATATTTGACTTATTTTACAAAAGGTACTTTATTTACAAAACTTCTTCAACCAATATCTTTAAAAACCGATTTTGATAGAATATTTATATCTTCGGTTGAAGATAAATTAAACTAACTAAATTAAAAAAAATTAAGAAATATGGCTAAAGAAAAACCAATAATGAATGTTGTCTTCGTTGGACACGTTGACCACGGGAAGTCTACCACAGTTGGAAGAGTTTTCTATGATAGTGGTGGTGTTTCCGAACAGGAAATGAAAAAGTTCAAAGAAGAAGCAGCAAAACATGGTAAAGCAGGGTTTGAGTTTGCTTATGTGATGGATAATTTGAAGGAAGAGCGAG